>JASFHC010000334.1:0-3029 GCA_050123435.1 Desulfobacterales bacterium | reverse complement strand
TGAAATAAAGAGTGCCGGCATTGAATCCTCTATCTTAAAAATACTATGTAAATATTTTGATATTTCGAATTGCCTTATCGGTTCATTTTATCACCGAAGTATCTTGAAGTTAAAACAGCTAGAACCAGCAGTTAAAACAATAGCTCTCATGGTAGGTGTTCCAGTTACCACAAAAAACATCATTCGAGACTCTCAATGCAATTATCTCGGGTTGTGTATCGAGTCATTGGATGAACAACAGATACAGGAAATCCGCTCGGAAGGTTGTGGAGTTATAGTTTGGACTGTTGATGAAGCAGATGAGTTACCACTGTTATGCGAATTAGAGATAGATGGAGTCGTTAGCAATTTCCCGGATAGAATAATGCAACGCTTGTCGGAGCCCGAACTTTCAAAATAGAACTAAAGGAAGCCGGAAAAAAGTTCTTGAGTTCAGCATATTGTGGCATCTTTCGGGCATTTGAGAAAGATTTGAAACAGTTTCTAAAAAAGGTTTGACTTGACTTGAACAGATTCATGCATAGATTGCTAAGGTTATTAATCCAAACCAAAGGAGATCATTGTGGAAAAAGTTGAAAACGGCATTTTTGTTAGCGTAGAATACAAAGGAATTTTGGAAAACGGCCAGGTGTTCGATACCAGCCATGGACGCCAGCCGCTTGAAATACAAATGGGCGCGGGGCATTTGATCAAGGGGTTTGAAAGTGAACTCATGGGGATGGCTTTGAACGAAAAAAAGGTGTTTACCCTCGCCCCGGAAGACGCCTACGGACAAAGAGATGAAAACCAAACGCATTCCTTTTCCAGATCCGAAGTTCCCTCTGGAATGAACCCCAAGGTTGGTATGACTATTGGTCTTACCACTCCGGAAGGACACCAGGTTCCCGCCCGAATTGTTCATCTGGATGATGAAAAATTGACCTTGGATTTAAATCATCCCCTGGCCGGTGAATCGTTGACATTTGAAATCGAAGTCGTGGGCATCAGCAGCACCCCGACGCAGACGCCCATGTCCTGTGGTGCAGGGTGTGATTGTTCTTCGGTCTGCGGTCAGTAACCCTCAATTTTCAAAGGGTCCCAATTCTCGGGGCCCTTTGAATGACTAAAGTGGATTAATATTTTACATAATCAGATAGAGTAACACTTACGTTCATAATACATTGAAGTTGTTTTCTCAAAAACCGCTTCATTTTCATGAATATATTTTACTCCTTGCCATGGCCCGCATGCGAGAACAACCGTTTCTCCGAGGGTGAACTTTCTTTTACAGGCAGGGCATCCCTCCGCATTTAAACTGTTGAGTTTTTCAATATCTATCATTGTTTTTTGTTTTGCTGGTTCCATAATGAACCTCTTTACAATAATATTCAAAAAAGTTTTTCGTAAGTTTAATAGCCTCGTAAAATGTTAAAAAAAACTTTTTATGAATTCATCAAAATTATTCCGGAAATTTTATGGTTATTTTTTTACCGCCATCCTTTTTTTTCATTTTTATTTTAAGGTCAATACTGCTATTCCGGATACCTAATGCTAACGGGGTTTTTCCTTTATCCCCCTCAATATGAGTAATTCCGGTCACCGCCTCGATAATCTTTTCAGCGATTTCGGAGCCCGGAGGCGGAAGGTCTTTTTTACGGTATTCAGCAGTTACCGTTACATCTCCATCATCTGACCTTGTAATGGAAATTTTTTTGGCGTTGTTGTTGACACCGTGCAAAGCGGCCAATGCCAGCCATTTTAACGCGGCTTCATTCTTATCGGCTTCAACCTTGATATCTGACATTTCCTTTAACGGATCTGCGGTTGCAAAACAATCACACAGTTCCTGCACTTTCAAATGTAAGCTCCCTTTATCTTTCATGGCATTTCCTCCTTTCATAAAAAGCAGATCAAAATTTACACATCACATCATTCAACAGTCCTTAAGAATGAAAATATTAAACCACATTCCCAAAACCGAAACCATGTCCGTCCCAGAAATAGATTGGCGAACATCTAAAAACCAGGGTTTTAAAAACTGCGGGCGTGCAATCGTTTTCTTACCAATTATTCGATAACTGACGGTTTGCACAGATGGCCTTCTTGCATGGCCAAGCGGCCACATCCTTCACATACATATTTCATGGCTGCCAATTTATCACTGCACATGTGCGCGGTATCGATATTAACAATTCCGCAGAAACTACAGTTGGACTTGTCTCCGCAGGGATTGCATAAATGTCCCGGTTCGTTTGCTAAAGCTCCGCAAGTATTACAAGTATATGACATGGTTCTTCTCCTTTTCTATGATTAAATAGTGGTCGTCATCGGATTCGTTTTATATGTTTACCCTAAGTTGGAATATCTGCATTTCGATGGTCAGGGATACTTAAAATAAATCCAAATATTATTTGAAATTAAATATAAAAAGATCCAAACGATTACAAATAAATTAATGCCACAAAGTGGTATTGTCAATGTTTTTATAAGAAATAAAAAACCACATATCGACGCTTTTGATCCATTCTGGATCTAAGGGAAATGTTCATGCTTTATGACTAGGTAGCGAAGATTTAACATATAATATAACGAATTTTTTAATGTAAGGTTCCATCTCCAAATTCGACTGACAAATTAAAGAAGAGGAATCGTACTCAAAGCAAGTTATTTTTATAGTACATAATCATCGGCATTAGAAATTGTAACAAATAAGGAGGATTAAAAGGTCTTAAATCCCACTCCGTTTATACGGTCTGGTTCGTTAATACGAATCCGAAAAAACATGAAACTGGAGCAGGTACGCCTCCATACATATTTAAAACAGATTCATGGGGCAATGGAAATTATTCAGCCCCCCTTGGCGAAGCACCTTTTGGTAAATGGGGAATGCTTATGATCGTGCTTGATCCCACAGGTGATCCCAAAGATATGAAAAAAATTGTGGGCGTTTTGTCAGCCAAATTATAACGGCGATTGAAAAAAGGAAAGAGGATCAGATTTTGAATTACATATACCGGTATATTTTATTTCTTCCCCCAAATCAGGATCCG
>JASFHC010000333.1:0-3044 GCA_050123435.1 Desulfobacterales bacterium | reverse complement strand
GAAGGGCCGCCACCCGCCACCCCCTATAACCCCACCCATGCGCACGACATCCTGAACGGATATGGGGAATCCTCTGTTCACATGGATGTCCTGAGGCACATAGCCCATTCTTGAAGCCGATTCTCTGGGTTGGGCTCCGAAGACTCGGAGGGTTCCTCGGTCGGGCTTGAGTATTCCCAGCATCAATTTTACAAGGGTGGTCTTCCCTCCCCCATTGGGACCGATCACGGCTAAAAAATCTCCCTGACGGATATCAAGGCTCACATCCTGGAGCACCGTTTCTCCATTATAGGCAAAGGCCACATTTCTTATTTCGATAATCGGAGTGCTCATATTCGCTCTTCTATTTCAAAACGGCCTTGAACTTGTCCGCGATTTCGCGCAGGTTCGCCAGCCAGTCCTCAGCCAGCGGGTCGGCAAAGGCCACTTTGCCGCCGATTGATTTGGCCACGAGGTCAGCGCTTTTGGTTGAAAACTGTGGTTGGACAAAAATGACCTTGATGTGGTTTTCCCTGGCATGTTCGATCAGTTCTTTCAGTTGTGCCGGCTTCGGGTCCTTGCCCTCGATTTCGATGGACACTTGCTCGATTCCATAAGCCCTGGCAAAATAGCCCCAGGCCGGATGGAACACCATGAACTGGAGTCCTTGTTTACCCGCAAACATTGTCTTCAATTGCCCGTCCAGTTTATGGATTCGGGAAACGAATTGATGATAGTTGGTCTTATAAACCGTTCCATGGGATGGGTCGACTTGCTGCAAAGCAAACAGAATCGTGCGTGCCTGCATCTTTACCAGAGGCGGAGATAGCCAGATGTGGGGGTCAAGGATGACTTGATCGTGATGGTCTCCATGCTGTTCTTGTTGTTCAGCTTTTTCGTGATGCTTTCCCTCGACATAGTTCCCATGTGACGCCATGGGGATCTTCTTGATACCGTGATCCGTATGGACCACTTTCATTTGCGGATTGGCCGAGGCAATTTTTTTCAACCAGACCTTTTCAAATGGGACGCCCATGGAAAAATAGATTCTGGCCTTTGATAGGCCAACCAATTGTTTGGGTTTGGGCTCGTACGTAGCGGGACTCGCGCCGGGCTGCACCATCGCCCGGACATCCACCAGGTCTTTGCCGATTTGCTCTACAAAATACTTTTGAGGCAAAATACTGACAAAAGCTCTGATGGGACCTGCTGCCAGCACCCATGCCGGGGAAAAAGATCCCACAAACACTACCGCACTCAAAACAGACAAGACGATTTTAAAATTTTTGATCATTTTTGAGTAACTTCTAAATAGGTTGTGGTTTATTATATCGTGATATTGAGCTGAATCCATGATTTGTCGAGATGTTATATTTTTGAATTCGTTTACGAAAAAAAGCCTCTCGAAGATTTTCATGAAATATTCGGGCTAATGTAAACACTCGCAAACAAGAATATTCTCTTTACACTCGTTGCATAGCCTCACGGAGTGATCCACCGAAAAGTCATCCCAATGGCGTTTCTGATTTTTGGTTAGCGTTCCGGAACCTTTACAGAGGGGACACACGCTCCCCAGTGCTCCGAGGACAGCCGAACGGATAAACTCAGATCTGTTTGGGATGTGCTTGATGGCCCTGTAAAGTTCTTCATCCACTTTGAAGGTAATGATGCTCTGTTTTTTATTCATTTTGTCTACCTCTCGTTGGAAGGGTCTCCAGTCTATCCCTCACGAGATCCCGGGATCGTTATTACATCGAAATACATTAATACCTTGTATTACCGTCAAGTCAAGGAAAAAAAGATATACCCAAGCACCCTAGAGGGTCTATTGACACACGACGGTAAATTCCTTATACTTTTCTTAAAAAAAGAGAGTTCACATCAACGCAATCAGCGAAAAAACAAAAGCATTAATTCAATTGGGCAAAAGCTTGAGATGTCCACTCAAAACCGAAAAAATTTAAGATTATCTGACAGAGATTTGGATTTTCTGATGGAAACCGTGTCACCAGAGATTACAGATAAACTCAGGTTGAAGCGGATCATCAGAGAAGATGAAGATTTTAGAAGTACATTTATCAGTGACGAAAAGATTTTTAATCGGGTGATGGATGATGAAGAAATATTATTGAAAATCTCACCGACTCTTTTGTTTGAAATCTTTCTCAGAAAGACGGTCAATGATCTTAAAAAGTCAAGTTACACGTTGGAAAAAACCAGGACCATGAGGATTCCGGTATTTGATACCAAGGATGTAGTGAAGCTTTTAACCCAAGAGTCTCTACTGGTCTATTTGGCCGATATGCTTTCCTCCTTTACTAAAATAAAGAGTTACACCATTTCGTTCAGGGAGAGAAAGGGAATCTGGAGAAAAATCCGATTCAATGACATGGATATCCATAGTCTTATGAGCTTTTGTGAAGTGGTGAAGGATGAATATAGGCTCTTTTTATACAAAAGGATTGCAGATATTTGCCTTTTTATTCTGGGCCTATTCCCGGAATATGTTGAGCGTGATTACCATTATCCCATATCAGGGGAAGTCAGACCACAGGTTTCCGGAAAGGTAAGGATTAGCTCGGAAGATTATGAGAAAGAAGGTCGAAAGTTTTATAAATTGGCTGCCGAACATCAGTCCGCCAAAGAACAGGATTTATCTAAAGTTTTCTGGGCACTTCACGAAAGTTTTCAAAAAGCGAAAAAACCTTTAAATTTCATCTCAGAGCATTATCTCCACCACCACAGGCATAAACTGTTTGGGTAGTCAGCCAATTGTAACAGCCTTGCTAACACCACACGCTGAAGCGATTTTTTCACTTTGACCTTATATACTCCACGGGCAAATTCATTTCATAAGGTTTGCCCTTTTCATTTTTAAGATATATGAAGGAATTGTCGAAAAACCCCAAAAACATGATTTTGAAACTATCTATGATGAAATTTGGCAACAGGACCTGTTGGAATGATTGAGCATGCAGTTGGAATATATATCGGATTATTGTTGCTTTCGTGCGTGATAGCGATTGCCAGTAAAATGGTGACGCAATTACCGTATACAATGTTTT
>JASFHC010000332.1:0-3053 GCA_050123435.1 Desulfobacterales bacterium | reverse complement strand
AGATATCATCGATAAACTGAAAAGAACAGCTGCTAAAGCTTACACACGTTTTATTAAAATACGTGGAAATCCAAAGGAAATTGCGCTGGGTTTCTCTCTTGGCATTTTCATCGGACTTACGCCTACTATGGGAATTCAGCTGCCTATAGCATTATTTACGGCCTCACTTCTCAAATGGAACAAAATTGCCGCACTCACAGGAGTATGGATCACTAACCCGGTTTCCGCCCCTTTTATTTATGGCGCAACCTATCTTGTAGGTTCCAAAATTATCGGAGTGGAAAAAGCCTTTACCGTTCCCGGAGTTCTGGATTTTGAATTGCTACAAAGGACGCTGGAGAAAGCTCCGGAAATTCTTTTTTGTATGACGATTGGGGGAATTATTATAGGACTTCCTTTGGCACTGTTTTCTTATTATTTATCATTTTCAGTGGTGAAGAGATACCAGGATAAGCTCAAAATAAGATTGAAAAGAGAAAAAGAGAAATTAAGACAAAAAAAAGATGACTTCATAAAGAAAAGAAGGGAGAAAAAAAGACGTTCAGAAAAACAGGAAAAAAGAGGCATTTAAAGGTTTGAAAGGCGATGAGACGTCCGGGAAAAGCTTTTTACACATGACGGACTTTTACAAATAGAATTTAAGAAACCCAGCTCCGTTATTGAATTTACTATACGGTGACGGGTGATTTAAAATTGTCTGGCTTGATCGTTAAAACCGAACAATTGGCCCGCTCGATCACCTTTTCTGCAGTGCTTCCTATCAGCAGACCTGACAAGCCGGAGCGACCTATTGTTCCCATGACGATCAGGTCAATTCCGTTTTTATCCGAATAGTCAACAATCATTTCGCCGGCTTCGCCTTTAAGTAAAATTACTGAGTGACGGATATCCGAGAGATCATATTCCCCTACAAGGGTATTGATTTTCCGGGTGTGGATTTTTTCAGCCAGCATCCGCATGTGATCCAAATTGTCCGGATCAATGCGAGTTCGGCCGCTTGCCAGCAATGTTTCCCCCGGCAGAAACCAGCAGTGAAAAATATCCAGGTGACTGTTTTCCATTCGCGCCATAGCTATCGAAATATCCATCACTTTTCTATAGATAAAATCCCCATGTTCATCGGTCTTGGTCGTTTCTTTTCCTATGGTCTCCACATCAACTGGGGCAAGTATTTTTTGAAAGGATGCGTTCTCGGAAGGTTTGACGATAAGAACGGGGCAAGGGCATTTTCGCAGCAGCTTGACGGCAATATTTCCAAAAAGACGGTCTGTAAATGTTTGTTTGCCGCTAGCAGCCTTTATAAGCAAGTCGTGCTTGCCTCGGATGACCTCCTTGATAATCTCTACCACCGTATTTCCGAATTTGAAAATTACGGTCATCTGGCCCTTGATATCAGGATACGCTTCGAAATGGCCAATAATTTCCTGTCGACGCTCTGAAATAATCAACTCTTTTAATTCGTCTATGGAAATCGACGGCGGCAGCAACTCGTAATATTGGTCGAGATTATCAAAAACATCTATGATTTTAAGTTTTGCCTGATTCTTACGAACCAGTTGGATAACTTCCGACTTTATCCCGGAAAACTGATCATTGTAAAATAAAAGGATATTCTCAAAAAAAGGCATAACCCCTCCTGATCCGTTGACATTATGTAATTATTAAAAAATTCATTATTATTATTATTTAGCTTAGTGGACTTGTAATTATAGGTTAGAAATAGACTTTAAAAGATTGTGAGTTTGGTTATTCTTAAGATATATCTTTGGAACATAAAGTATTCTCGGATTCTCGGGTTTAGGACCTATCGCACCTATATTCACAACACGCAAGAAAATCCAGAACTGTTGGTAACCCTGGTCTTGATTTGTTAATAAAAAGAAATACTTATTTTTCCAGCCGCGCGGCAGCTCTGCCAAACATATGCTACTGAAATCATACATTTCAAGTATTATTGCTTTCACGGGTGTCTTCAGCATGAGGTAACCCATGGTGCTTGAACCAGGTTTTTATAATTGCGTTAAAAAGGGTAGCCAAAGGAATAGCAAAAAAAAGGCCCCAAAGGCCCCATAATCCCCCAAAAAGCAGAACAGCCGCAATGATAGCGACCGGATGCAGGTTGACAACACCAGAAAGAAGAATGGGTGCCAAAAGGTTTCCATCTAAAAACTGTATAATTGCATACGAAATGACCACATAGGCAAAATTAGAACCAATTCCCCATTGAAAAAAAGCGATCAAGACCACGGGGAATAAAACCACTGTGGCACCGATATAGGGAATCAGCACGGAAATGCCGGTTAATAGCGATAGCAGAATGGAATATTGAACTTTCAAGTATGAAAATGTTGCATAGGTTATAATCCATACGATAATGATTTCCCAGACCTTTCCTCTGACATAATTTGAAATCTGTATATTTACATCTCTCCAGACTTCCATCGCAAGCCCTCGATTATTTGGGAGAAATCTCGATATCCAACTAAGGATGAGAGCCTTATCTTTGAGAAAAAAGAAAACCAGCAACGGTACCAGAATTAAATAAATTACAACCACCACAATCCCTTTGACGGATGCTATGGATAAAGAAAGAAGCTTCTGGGCCAAACCGGTGAACTCGGAGGTAATGAATCCAAAGAGTGCTTTGATCTGAGCATCGGAAACAACATCCGGATATTTTTGGGGAAGCCGAATGAGTTGTTCTTGAATGGCGTTAACCATTAGGGGGAATTGTTGGATCAATTGGCCAATCTGTCGAGAAACAAGAGGAAGCAATCCGATAAAAATGAATAAAAGACTTGCGAGGAAAATCAAAAATACCAGAATAACAGCGATAATTCTGGGAACTTTCAAACGTTGAAGTCTGTTGACCATACCATCCAATAAATAAGCAATAACGATAGATGCTATCATCGGGGCAAGCATTTCCCCAAGATAGAAAATAAAAATAAATCCAGAGAGTAGGAAAAGGCCTAAAATGACCAATTGAGGGTCGGAAAAATTTTTATTCAGCCAATTTTTGATCACATTAATCATGTTGACTCGACAAATTT
>JASFHC010000331.1:0-3057 GCA_050123435.1 Desulfobacterales bacterium | reverse complement strand
TGATTTTGTAGGTCTTGGTATCACCCAGGGGCTTAATTTCGCTGTTTTGAATAACCCTCAATAAGCGCGATTGGAGACGTAAAGACATGTCTCCAATTTCGTCCAAGAAAACGGTTCCGCTGTCGGCGGACTTCAGAAGACCGATTTTGTCCTCCGTTGCACCGGTAAAAGCACCTTTTTTATATCCGAAAAGCTCACTTTCCAAGAGCATATCCGGGATGGCACTGCAATTTTGCACAACAAACGGTTTGTCCTTCCGGGGACTGAGATTGTGCAATGCCATGGCGACAAGATCTTTACCGGTTCCGCTTTCACCGGTGATCAACACGGGAAAGTCTGTTGGGGCATAATCGCGGACCTGTTTCATTACCTCGATAAACGGGCGACTTTGACCAATCATTTGAGCATCGCTTTGCATCCCGGCCAGGGTTTGTTCAAGTTCAAGATTTTTTTCAACCTGTTGGGAAAAATACAAGGCGTTGCTTAACGCCGTGGCCCCCATATCCACAATGCCCTTGAGAAGTTCGAGGTATTTTTTGTCAACGTTCAGAGAATCACTCGATGGGTTTGTATCAATGAGCTGGACAACTCCGTATACCTCGCCGTCCCTCAAAATTAGAGGAAACGCAAAAATCAAATGACTCTTTAATTTCATTCCTTTTTCAAATTCTTTATGATGACGTGGATCCTTGCCGGCCTCTGCAATCGTCATTTCAGCGTTTTCCATAACCCAGCCGACAATGCTGGGCCGGTCAACACTCATGCTGAATCCTTTGATGATATCCGTGTCTGTGGGACTCCCCAGAGACTCTATACACACATACCGGTTTTCTTGTCTGATCCAGATAGATCCACGCTCTACATTCTGAATTTTCAAAAGCAATTTTAAAAATCGCTTCCTTAAATTTTCAGGATCGAGCTCTTCGAAGAGCACTTTGTAGAAATCCAAATCAAATTCAGTCATAATGCCCCCCTATAATAATGGCTTTGCCCCATAAGCGCTAAGTTGTTTTGTAAATATTCACTGGTCACAGTTATGTCGTACAGGTTTATTTTGAAAGATGAACGTCCAACATTGAACATTGAACATCGAACATCGAACGTTCAACGTTGAACATCGAATAAAAAAAATATGTTATTACCGGTTTCAGTAAGGTAGAATTCCTGAAGAGATAACTGCTGAAATATAATAATTATAATTGAATATCGTAACATCAATAAAAAATCAAGGAAGATATTACAGTGAACTCCGATGGGGCAACCGCTAAGCGTTTGCAAATTCGTGTAATAGGATATGAGACAGCGAAACTGCAACCCCACTTGTAAAATAGTGCTTGTAAAAAACATATTGAGACAGCTCTACAGTTTTAAAGCGTATGTAGTGGAGCTATCTGACTGATCCTGGATGCCGGATGCTGGATGCTGGATAAAAAATGTAGTGATTCCTAATAAATATCCAGCATCCAGAAACCAGTATCCAGTATCTTGCATCAATCAACTTCAGGTCCTATTTTATGGCAATATATGGGGGGAACCCAAAAACATTTTCTTAATCGTTATTTTACGAAATATAAAGTAATTATTGATATATCATAAATATAATCGAATATAAACACGGGCGGGAAACCTATTACAAAATAAAGATTCCCACCATCTTCTTTTGATACAGTGATATCATATAGTTGAATCGATTTTGTCGTGTCTTGCGATATTGGCATAATAGTTGCTAAATATTCCTTATAAAGTTAACGAAACTCTCCACAGGTTCTCTCTGCCAGGACCTGATATACCTCCTTATTATGTGGGAAGGGGTGATTTTGCCGCGAATCGCCCCTTCGCATAAATTCTGGAGTATGATTATGAAAATCTGTCCGGCTTGCGAGCAATTCGAAAAGCGTGTAAAGGAATGGAACTACACGAATGGTGCCATCGATCCCCTACCTTACATAAATGATATGATAAAACCTCACAAGCACCTAATTTTTGAAGGGCGAAGATCAGATGGAGCAGGAGGTTATGTGCTCTTATTCCAGTGTCTCAAGTGCGATCAGTGGTGGAAACTCTCCGCTTGGCCGGTAGTCGGGCACCTTGATGTCTGGCCACACCTCATGCAGCATCAACCATTAATATAACCATATTGAATAATTATGACAGAATACCCAAAAATACTCGAGATATTTTATGATTATGTCTGACCCTGGTGCTACTTCATTACCGGGGGTATTGAACGACTACAAAATGAATTTGACATTGATATACGATGGACTGCATTTCCACTGTATCCGGGAACACCAGAGGAAGGCCTAACATTCGATGAGTTGTTTGCAGGTAAAAATGCGGATATCGGCAAGATGATGACGATTCTAAAACGAATTTCGAATAGATTGGGAATGCCTTTCACTGAACCAAAAAATATTTACAACAGCCGTTTGGCTCAGGAACTGAGTAAATGGTCGGAATCCAAGGGTAAAGGTTACGAATTCCACAAGGCCGTGTTCCGAGCATATTTCGTAAAAGGGCAGCACATTGGTAACACCCATGTCCTTGCAAAACTAGCTGAATCTGTCAACTTAAACGGCAAAGACGTCCAAAAGATCATTCGAGATAGAACCTATAGGGAAGTTATTGATTCGGATTGGAAACGATCTTACGAATTAAGCGTAACTGAAGTTCCAACCTTTTTATTAAACCATCAAGTTCTGGTCGGCGCCCAAACATACGAAACATTAAGAAATTTCTTTCTTCCCAATAATGTTAAAAGACGGAAACTGAATCCATCCATTTCTAGATACGATGAGGCATTATTGTTGGCGTGTTAGTTAGTGCCCATCCATAACCCCTGAACCTTTAACCCAGACCTCCTGAACCTTTGAACCCAACCCTCACCTAACCTTTTTCGTCCATAATACCCCTCCCCTTCAAAATCTTTCTAACTTTACAAAATCTAAAATTATCTAAAACCTCAATTGAGCGAAAAACGCTCAATTGAAGTTATTGGTTATTTGTTATTCGTTATTGGAAAGGAAATATATTCGATTTTTATAGTTCTATCAGCAG
>JASFHC010000330.1:0-3076 GCA_050123435.1 Desulfobacterales bacterium | reverse complement strand
AGGCCGGAGCCAAGGGCGTGTTCGGTCCCGGAACTGTGGTTACCGATTCCGCAAACAAAGTACTGAATACGTTGGAAGCGTAACTGTGATCCTTGTATTTTTGTAACAAGAAATTTTACGGGTGTAAATCAAGATTGTTGGTTATTGAGTTAAATCCTAAGGTGTCAGTGTTCAGGTGTCAGCCCCGCCGCTGGGTGCAAGCACCCAGTTTGATCGAAAAAGAAACTTCGTAAGGCCTAGTTTCATACAAGGTTTCAGCTATTCAAGTTTCTCGACCCTGACACCTGACACCTGACACCTGACACCTTTTCTCCAAAGCTAAATACGTAGCGCAAACGAACATGGATTTTCATATTGCCAACAGCCATGATTTACACCCAAATTTTACAACTTAAGAAAGTGTGAAGTGATCTAAAGTGATCTAAAATGCCTAAAGTTATGGAAATCTGCCAATATCTATTAAATACATGGAGCGAAGCAGCACCTTAACTTTAGGCACTTCAAACTTTAGTTCACTTTAGTCACTTTCCCAGTTCATCCGAGAAAATAAATATGACGAAAAAATATATTGCACCCTCCATACTGTCGGCTGATTTTTCAAAACTCGGAGATGAAATAAAATCGGTTGAAGCGGCCGGAGCAGACTGGATTCATGTAGACGTTATGGACGGCCATTTTGTACCGAATATCACCATAGGCCCTCTGGTGGTTGAGGCTGTCAGGCGGGAAACATCTCTTCCTGTTGACGTCCATCTGATGATTGAAAATCCGGACCGCTACATTAAAGATTTTGCAAAAGCAGGAGCCGATTTAATTTCTGTTCAGGTAGAAGCCTGCGTTCACTTGAACCGTACCGTACATATGATAAAGGAGTTTGACCGGCGTGCCGGGGTGGTACTGAATCCGTCAACCCCTTTATCCTCACTAGAATGGATAGTAGAAGACGTTGACTTTATAATGGTCATGAGCGTTAATCCGGGATTCGGAGGCCAAGAGTTTATACCCAACAGTTTAGACAGGGTCAGAGCCCTTCGCAAAATGATCCAGGACCGTGGGCTCGCTACCCTTATTGAGATTGACGGGGGGGTAAACGAAAAAACCATTAAAACGATTTCGGATGCCGGGGTTGATATTTTTGTTGCCGGATCGGCAATCTTTAAAAGCCCGGACTACAAAAAAACCATAGCTAAATTTCGAGAGTTAATCAGCGGGTAAAAAATCCTAACCCACAGGATCAGGTTTTCAGATTAAATAAAATAATGGCAGGGAATAAAATGGAGCAGAGCAAAAACAGCAGTAACGTCCTGGTCATCCACGGGCCAAATCTGAATATGCTTGGGAAAAGAGAGCCTGAAATATACGGCAATACAACACTGGATGAGACTAACTCCGACCTTGAAAGACTTGGGGAAAAACTGGGCCTTACCGTGGAAACCTTTCAATCCAATCATGAAGGTGCCATTGTTGATAAAATACAAGAAGCCGTGGCTCGGCAAAAAGGAATTATTATAAACCCTGCTGCCTTTACCCACACAAGCATCGCTATCCGAGACGCACTCCTTTTACTCGACATTCCTGTCATCGAGGTACACCTATCCAATATTTACAAAAGGGAATCGTTTAGACAAACGTCAATAATAGCAGATGTTGCAACCGCCCAGATTTCAGGGTTTGGCGTTAAGGGGTACGGTATGGCCTTAGAGGCGTTGGCTGGAATGATTCAGAGTCCTTGAGCATGCGTTGCCCTCTGCACAGTTAACCCATTTATGGGTGTAAATCAAGATTGTTGGTTATTGAGTTCAATCGTAAGGTGTCAGTGTTCAGGTTTCAGGTTTCAGCTCTTCAAGTTTCTCGATCCTGACACCTTTTCCCCAAAGCTAAATACGTAGCGCAGACAAACGTGGATTTTCATATTGCCAACAGCCGTGATTCACACCCCCATTTATGTTTGCCCTTATTTTAACAACAGCTTTTCCGCAAGTGGAATTAAAGATTTTTCTTTTACGACGTCTTCTCCAGCGGTTTCAATCATCCCATCATGGGCTATAAGCTTTCCTTCTCCGTTAACGACCATATTATTGTCAAGAATAATAAGACCGGACTTTTCGATCACTTTTTGTTTGTATTCCCACTGCTGCTGGATTTGATATTTATGGAGTTTAAACTTCCAGTACAGGCAAAACAGAAGATAAATTAATCCACCGCCAACACACACACACAAAATGATCAGAAGATAAAATGCCGTTTTCTCTCCGACTTGCCCTAATACATGAATGACCACATCAAACTTGTATAAAACAACAGATCCTAATCCTAAAATAATCATACCGACAAGAATCGGCACCTGATGGATTACAGAAAGCAGAAAATTGAAACTGTGGCCGAATCTTTTTATTTTTGTCCCAACTAAAGGACTTTTTTCATGAAAAAGTTCCGACTCTTGCTTTCCATATACATAGTAATTAAAACCGATAACGATAAGCCCGATGACAAATATCAGCACAATTGGAGCAATAAAAGATATGAAAAAGTACTGTTTCCAGAGAAATGGCTCTTTGTTAGGACCTATAGCGCCGATAAAATGGGCTACAAATATTACAAATTCGATCCCGCCAATAAGTACTAAAAATGTATTAAAATAGTCTTTAATCTCTGTGCTTTCAAGCAAAGAGGCTATACCGATTCTATTATTGATGTTACCGCTTTTCATAAAATCGTCCTTATTACAAAAATTCTACGATTAAAATAAAACTTTTCTTTTACATCAAATCAGTCTTTTTGTCGATAACTTTTTACACCTTTTCACTATCCGGGAAAAAAACATACACCACTATAATGACGGTCTCCCAAAAAGTCAAAATCTGTTATCTTATTGACACATGCGCACACTTTGTATAAATCTCACCATTATGCAATTATCCGTTATGAACAAAAGCATATCCGGTTGGTGGACGCAAGGCCGCACAGAGCCCGAAGTTGGAGATCATGCGGTCAGGTCAGCGATACTCCGGATAACGCAGCCGGTCAATCTTTTGAACCTTGACGGTCGGCTTGCCATAGGCCGGGGAGGTACCAT
>JASFHC010000329.1:0-3089 GCA_050123435.1 Desulfobacterales bacterium | reverse complement strand
ATGGACTGGATCCAAAAGGCGATGATGCCTCAGATGATTTCGATGGAGATGGATTTTCAAATCTTATCGAATACCGGAGGGAAACAGATCCGAATGATCCAAACTCTTATCCATCTGTGGCCATGCCCTGGATACCGTTGCTGTTGCTTGATAATTAGCGAATTCGTTGTCAATAAAAATTAACAAGGCTCAATCAGAATAAATGACAGGTTTTGAGGCTCTAAATTATTTGAGATATCATTTTTTCAAGATGGGTAAATCTTTTTCAGAGGGTTTGCTCTTTTTATTTTGATGATATATGAAATTGAAATAATCTCACTAAAACAAGCGGTATGATCATGAAAATTTTTGCTATTTGCATAGGTTTATTACTTGGCATCTTTGCTATAGCAGTATACGCTTTTGGTGCTAAGCTCCGTATAAAAGAGTTAACCGATAAATCAGATGAAAAAAATTAATAAAAGGGCAAAATCGTTTCCGATGGTAGGTCCTTTTCTTTTATGATATATGTAATGAACAAGAATTGATTTCAGGTTGCACTCTTGGCAAGATATTTGGAATCGAGCAAACCCCTCTTTTCCTTCGTTTAACTCCACCAAATAATCATAATTTTATTGACACTATTAAAATAAGATTTTATTAAATTCAGTATATTTCTTACAAGAATAGTCTTCTATCTCGATACGATTCAACTATCCAATACTACTTATCCTATTGATCTCAATATCGATTCGGCTCTTTCTTTCTAATGATTTGTCTCTTGAATCATTTAACTACTATCCATAGGGTATCAATATGGAAAAACCCCTTAAAACATGAGCGAATATGTTTTGATAGAATGTTGTTAAACTGTTGGGATATAAAAACATCATATTGGGGAGATGTTTAGATAACCGGATTTCATTTAGGCTTTAGGTAATTATCAGGCAAAGTCATTCCTCAGAACTATACTGAACCCCTGAAGCGATTTAGTAAGGTTGTAGAACGGAAAAAGGGCACTTTTATATAGTCTCTAAAGACAAATTCAAGTTGAAAAATGTGTCGGAGGAGATAGAGATCTTCATATTTAGAAGCAAAAAATTTCTAAGGTACAGAAATATTCTTTTAAAGCGAATTATTTATATTCAAATGACAGCACCAACGGTATAGGTATTAACTTAGAATGGCTATAAAATATCCAAGACTTCTGAAAAATACTGACCAAAAATAGAACGAAGAGGTTAAATTATGCGAAAAGATATAACAAAGAATGATGTAAATATGAATTTGGTTCAAATGATTGCAACACGCAACTTAGAAGAGCAATGCTCTAAAATATCAGAGTGGTTAAAACACCATTATAATTTAGATGTCACTGGATTTTTTCTCAAAGAACCGGGGAAGATCCGCTCTCATTTTTTCATAGAAACCGCTCCTCAGAATATTGCTCAAGATTTGCAGGAAATGCTTCATAGAATGTACCAAATTGTAGAGACGGAAAATACAGTTTTGCTTTTTACAAAAAAAGATGAAAAGCTGGAACCTATTAGCATTAAAAAAGGCTTAGGCTCCTTGGAGCCCATAGGAATGACCATTCCATTGGGAGTTTTGGGTCGCTCTATTGGGACTTTGGCGTTAGTTTCAGACTCAAAAACGATTCGGGACGTTATCATTGAGATCCTGGGAAGACCTTCTTTCGTTCCTCTAATATCTACCTTGCTGGATAATGCCTTCAGTCATGAACTGAACAGCAGGAAGATACGAATGCTTAATCTCTACCAGACCGTTAGCTCCTCAATGTCTTATATCGGTGATTTGCGAGAACTTTTAACCACTATCACAGGGATTGTTACATCGGAACTCCTATGTGGAGAAAGTTCAGTACTCTTGTATGATGAAGAGACCAATGAATTCGAGTTTTTTACAGCCTTCGGCAAAACCGGTATGGAACTGGTGTCAGAAAGGTTTCCCGCTGATAGAGGAATCGCCGGTCGGGCCCTGAGAGATATGAAAACACAAGTGG
Source organism: Desulfobacterales bacterium (assembly GCA_050123435.1). Taxonomy (GTDB): domain Bacteria; phylum Desulfobacterota; class Desulfobacteria; order Desulfobacterales; family UBA11574; genus S5133MH16. The sequence continues at coordinate 1,087 of JASFHC010000329.1, read as the reverse complement.
TCAACGATGTTCAAAGTGATAAAGATTATTATTGCACAATCGACGAAAAACATGATTTTCAGACAAAAAGCATCCTTTCAGCGCCATTGATTTCCGGTAATGAAAAAGTCGGGGTCATTAATGCCATCAACAAAATAGAAACCCATTTTTTTGATAAAGAGGACGACCAGATTCTATCGGCCATTGCAGATGAAGTGGCTTTAGCAGTTAAAAATGCGAGACTATTTGAGTATGTAATAAACAGCTACTGTAAAATAAAACAAGGGTATAACAGCTGCGAGGGCTGCAAACGACCGCTCAAATCTTGGACGCCTTGTGCGAAACACCTGGGACTGTGTTAAGAGGCACTTGGGTAGGGCTTCTGAGCTACAAAGATTTAAGAGAAATATTTGAAAAAGGAATGAAGTCGAATGAAAGTTAAATTCTATGGCACAAGGGGATCCATGCCAGTAGCGTATCCGGATTATCTCCAATTTGGTGGGAACACTTCGTGCATCCTAATTACTTTTAGTACGGGCAGGATTGCTATTTTGGATGCTGGCACTGGAATTTGGAAGCTGGGAAATGATCTATTAAGGAAATCGCACCAACAATACGATGATATCAATATCATACTATCCCATACCCATTGGGACCATATTCAAGGTTTTCCTTACTTTGAGCTGGCTTATGATCCTCGACGGAACATCACTATTAGCATCTGTGGAAAAGAGAGGATGGGGAAAGACCTTGAGAACCTTTTTGCGACACAAATGCAGAATGATTTCTTTCCTGTTCCCTTGGAAAAGATGGGTGCGAATTTTACTTTCCAACAACCAGATGTAAGCACATATGACCACCCCAGGGGTATTAGAATAGTAGCTTCCAAGCACAGCCATCGTGGCGATGCATATGGTTATCGTTTTGAAGAAAAAGATAAAACGTTAATATATTGTACTGATGTTGAACACAAGGATGGAATAGATCCCAATGTGGTGGCATTGTCCAGAAATGCCGATCTTCTCATTCATGATGCCCAATATACTGCTGAAGAATTAAAGGAAAAGAAAGGCTGGGGCCACAGTAGCTGGGAGCAAGCTATAGAGGT
>JASFHC010000328.1:0-3096 GCA_050123435.1 Desulfobacterales bacterium | reverse complement strand
TTATGACTCTCTGGATAAAAAATCGGATCGACTTTACGCCGGTCTTGTAAAAGCTGCAGAAAATGCGGGAATCAATGTTACGGGTAACCGGGTCGGATCCATGCTGGGCCTGTTTTTTACAGACAGAGAGGTTTTTGATTTTGATGATGCCAAGACCTGTGACCTTGACATGTTTTCCGCCTATTACAACGGCATGCTGGAAAAAGGGATCTACCTTGCCCCATCCCAGTTTGAAGCGCTTTTTGTGTCAGCGGCCCATGACACGGAGCACATAGATAAGACCATTACGGCGGCAGAAGAAGTTATGAAGGGGTTGAGAAAATAAATGAACATTGAGCATATTAAAAGATGAACATCGAACATCGAACGTCCAACATCGAACGTCGAATAATGATGTCGCTTCGCTCCTCAAATTATTTTAAAATTGATAGTATCTTCGAAATAACTCCAAACTATTTTTGGGTTTACCTAATTCGTTTAAACAAAATTCTTGTCTTTGTTTTTAATTCAACGTTCGATGTTGGACGTTCATCTTTTATCATCTTTAGGCGGCATGCATGGCTGTTTCAGGATTTTTACCCGCCAAATACACCGGTAAAAGTGAAAGCTTGAAAAAAACAATGCACCCCCTATGGCTGTATAGACGACGGCGAGAAAGTGTCTCGGGATTGGTAAGTTGCGCAACAGCATGCCGAGCATAATCATGAAAATAATAACCAGATAATTTTTCCAGGCCTGAAAGGCGAAGATGCAGTATTTGTCCGAAAGGAGGCAGAGCCGGTCGATATTTTTAAGTGCGATTTTTGAAAAGCCGAAAGAATAGGCTGCCAGCGCTGAAATAATGCCCATTAATCCTAAGGGTAACCCCAAACTCCAATTCACGGCCGCCAGCCAGATATACGCCAGACGGCAGAGCATTATTCCAACCATACTCCACAGCAGTCCGGCCAGAGCAATAAGCCAGTATTTGGACACCGCTGGGTTTAATTTTTTCAGCAAAACGGTTTCACCTCTTTGGGAACTTATAATTACAAACTACCACGGTTGATAATGGACGTCAATTTTTGTAACTAATGTCTATCCATAAACGGCATCTTTCAGACCCCGGCGGTGTTTTCGCTCGTTTTCAATTCTCGAAATAGCGCGCTATGCCTGCCTGCCCCGTAGGTCCGGCAGATCATACTGGGGCGGTTTAAAACCCGCTGGGACCTCGCCGGATACCAAAATCTACCATTTCTGGATGGACTCCAACTAAAATTAAATTAACCGTATCTTGAAATCTCATGTCAGAGAAAGTATATAGATACTCAACAACAATTTATTGACGAAACTTTTGAAGCCGGCGAAATTTATTCTGTTTTACCCTAACGCTGCATAAACAGCACATCAAGCCGGCTTGAAGCTCGTCTTTAATTATGATTACAAATAGATACATGAATAATTTTGATGTAATCAACGAAGCGGAGCTATAGCCAGAGGCGGCTCTAAATGTTTTACGGAAAGGAGGCTCTATGAATAAATTAAAAGTATCTTCTCTGATTATGCTGACCATTATCATATTCGTTGCCATCTGTTTTACGGGCATCGCTATGGCGGCACAAATTTCTTGGGTGAATGAAAGTAAAGGGCGCGTCCATATTAATGGCGGTGTGGATCAGGGGTTTATTGCGGGCGCCACCGTATGCTTCATTATATCTTCAGGGGAAAAGCTTGTCTGTGGCACGGTTCAGAGCGCTGAAGCTTCTAAAGCCGTTGTGAAAGTGGATAAAAAATCGGCGAAACGGATGAGAAAAGGAACCGAAGCAATGCTCTATGTTGAAAAACAAGATAAAGAGGAAGTTAAAGAAACCCAGGAAAAAGAAACCGTGGAAGAGAATGCTCCTTCAAAATCTATGCGGATTCATGACCGGAAAGGGTATTGACAATCTAAAATAGACTCGCCCAAAAACTATTTTAAAGATCTCACCGATAACTGATCTCCCCAAGATCATACGTATCTTTGCGCCAGATTATTTATAGATTGACAAATAAAAAATGCAATCATATAATAATATCATAAAGATTGCAGTTAATGATATCATAAAACAGGGGATGTAACCATGAAAGCAATTACAATTCGAGGTATAGACTCTTCTGTGTCTTCAAAGCTAAAACAGGTTGCCAAGAATGAAAAGAAAAGTGTGAATCAGTTGGTTTTAGATATTATTAAACAGAATATCGGAATGCAGAAGAGGAAAAAATATACAATAAAATATGATGATCTGGATCATCTATTTGGGATATGGACCGACGGTGAATTCGATAAAATTCAGAGTATTATTGACGGCCACAGAAAAATTGACAGGGAATTGTGGGAATGAGACGGTTGTTGATTGATACTAATATTTATTCGTATGCCCTTAAAGGAGATGATGGAGTTGTTAAGGTCCTTAAGAAATCCGAACAAATAGGGATTTCTGTGATCAGCATTGGCGAACTGCTTTCTGGTTTTAAAGGGGGAGGAAGAGAAAAGAAGAACAGGGAAGAACTTGAAATTTTTTTAGACAGTCCCAGAGTTGTTCTTTATTCTGTGGATGAAGATACATCCGAGTTTTATGCCGAGATCCTTAACAATCTGAGAGAGATCGGAAGGCCTGTGCCCACAAATGACATCTGGATTGCTGCTGTGGCATTTCAGAATGGTTTAAAGTTGTTCACAAAAGACGAACATTTTAAGGCTATTGCTGGACTATTTCTTGTTTGATCATTATTCTTCATTTATATTCCACAGAAGCTGTTTTGGCGAAAGTCCTTCATCTTCTCAACTTTTCGGTAAAAGCTCAAACAGCCGCCATTGATTTTGTTCTTAAAAAGGTGGTTGAAATAATTCCCTCCAGCATTGAGAGTCTGAAAAAAGCGAAAAACCTCATCAAAAAATACTCGGATTTGCCTATGGATTACGCTGATGCCACAATTGTATGCCTCGCAGTGGATACTGGGATACATGATATTATTACCTTTGACCAAAAAGACTTCAATATTTACAGAGTCAAAAACAAGCCATTTGTTATTTCGCCTTAGCGTAACCGTTAAAGAAGATTCTTTGAACCATAAATC
>JASFHC010000327.1:0-3097 GCA_050123435.1 Desulfobacterales bacterium | reverse complement strand
ATATCCAACTCGTGCACAAAGGCCAAAAAATTCCATTCTGGAAAACCGGAATCTTAAGGAAAAAGGAATCAATATTATGTCTCAATGGCAGGATGACATCGATCAGTTTGTTTCCGGTTTTCGAGAGAATTTGGTGGCCGAGATAATAAAAGGAAAATGAGAAGATGAACAACATGCTGGTTACAGGGGGATGTGGCTTTATCGGGGCCAATTTTGTCAGATATCTTTTAAAGGAGTCAGATTTTACCGGACGGATCGTAAATGTCGATAAACTGACCTATGCAGGCAATCCGGAAAACCTCGCTGATATTGAAAAAGAGTATAAAGGCCGGTATACGTTTATCAAAGCCGACATATGCGACGGGACTCGGATGGCTGAAATATTTGAACAATATCGAATCGACAGCGTTTGTCATTTTGCCGCCGAATCCCATGTGGACAGGTCCATCGTAAAACCTGATGCATTTATACAAACCAATATTATCGGAACGTTTAATCTGCTGGAGTCCGCAAGAATTCATCGGAACCGCATGATACTCTTTCACCACATCAGTACCGATGAAGTTTACGGCAGCTTGGGCAGGGAAGGCTATTTTAAGGAAACCACGCCCTATAAACCTAACAGCCCGTATTCCGCTTCCAAGGCCGCTTCAGATCATCTGGTTCGGGCATATTACAAGACCTATGGTCTGCCCATGACCGTCTCCAATTGTTCGAACAATTATGGACCGTATCAGTTTCCGGAAAAACTCATTCCGCTTATCATTCTAAATGCACTTGAAGGAAAATCATTACCGGTATACGGAGATGGCAGAAATGTCAGAGACTGGCTGTATGTCAAAGATCACTGCATTGCAATCTGGACAATCATGAAAAACGGGACGCCGGGAGAGACTTACAATGTTGGAGGCAACAGCGAGTTGGAGAACATTAAACTCGTAAAAATGATTTGTGATATTTTAGATGAAATGAACACATTGGGCGACGGCCGTTCCCATAAGGATCTGATTACCTTTGTAAAGGACAGACCCGGTCATGACTTAAGATATGCCATCGATTTCAGTAAATTAAATAAAAACTTGAACTGGCGCCCCAAACAATCCCTTGAAAACGGAATTCGTGATACCATTCAATGGTATATGGATAACCGGAAATGGGTCGAGCGTGTGAAAAGTGGGGAATATCAGAACTGGATAAAAACTCATTATACTTAAAACGGATACATACGACTTAAGATAATTGAGAGGTCGGGGAGTTTTTTCGATTCGATCGCTCCATGAATAATCAGCGACTACAAAAGACAAACTCGAACAGTGTATGATTTCGCTGCTGATCATTCGTTATGCTATATACAAAGCTTTATAAAGAAAACCTCCCGACTGCTGAAGCTATCTGTATTGGTTTTGTGTATTTTTTGTTTTCAAACTCGTTAGGAGCCTTTAGAAATGAAAAACAAAAAAATTCTGGTGGTGGGGGGGGCCGGATATATCGGGTCTCACATGGTTAAAGATCTTCTTGATAAAAATTACGATGTTATTACACTGGATGATCTTTCCACAGGACACCGCGAATTACTTCCCGGCGGGGAATTTATAGAAGGCCGACTCGGCGATAGGGTTTTGCTTGATAACTTATTCTCAACTCATAAAATTTCAGCGGTCATGCATTTTGCAGCTTTTTCACTGGTGGGTGAATCCATGGAAAAGCCGCTTAAATACTATCGAAACAACATATCGGCAACCGCAGAACTTTTGGATTCGATGATTCGCTATAGCGTGAAACGATTTATTTTTTCTTCTACAGCTGCTGTTTACGGTGAGCCGGTTGACATTCCGATTACGGAAAACCATCCTTGCAATCCGACCAACCCATATGGCGCAAGCAAAATGGCCGTTGAACGGATGCTTAAGGATTGTGAAACGGCGTACGGCCTCAAATCTATAAGCCTGCGGTATTTTAATGCTGCCGGTGCAGACAAATCAGGCGAAATTGGAGAACGACACCGCAACGAAACGCATCTTATTCCTTTGGTTCTGGAGGTAGCCGCCGGCAGGAGAGAAAATATAAAAATTTTCGGCGCCAATTACCCGACCCCCGACGGAACATGTATAAGAGATTATATACATGTTAGTGATCTGACCAGTGCCCACTTGCTGGCACTTAAACACCTTTTGTCCGGAGGGAATAGTGCCGTGTATAACCTCGGAAACAACAGGGGATATTCAGTTCGAGAGGTTATTGAATTAGCAAAAAAAGTAACCGGAAAGCCGATTCCGGCAATTGAAGCGGATAAAAGGCCGGGCGATCCGGCTATCCTGATTGCCAGTTCTGACAAGATAAAGAAAAAACTCGGCTGGAAACCGAAGAATGAAGACTTGGAAACAATTATAAAAACAGCATGGAAATGGCATCAGAAGGAAGCTGATTCAAAAAAAATCCGGAGTTAGAGCAAAGCGTTCTATCATGAGGAATTCGTTTAATAGTAAAAGATGTTTATCAACGTGGCGTCCCGGAATTCCGGTTGTGTCTCTTAATGCGTTTGTTCTGTGCATCGGCAGTGGCGAGCTTGACATAGGACATATTATTATATACGGTTTTTCCACAAAATGTATTAGCCGGAGCAATATGAAGAAGTTGGTCGGCTTGTAATTAATTCAGGCGGAGGCCGTCAAGCATTTCTTGGCATCAGCTTGATTTTTTATGAAAAACAGGAAAACCCAAGATGTCGGAAATTAATCTTAATGTATATCCGATTCTGCTGGCAGGTGGGTCAGGAACCCGTCTCTGGCCCGTATCCAGAGAGCTCTATCCAAAGCAACTCGTTAAATTTATCGGTAATGAGTCACTCATTCAAAGCACCATTAAACGGTTGTTCCCCTTGCTCGATGAGGGAAATATCCGCATTGTTTGCGGGAAAGAACATGTTCATGAAATTGCAAGACATATTCAGGAGCTGGGCATCCGGACAGATAAAAAGATAATCGCGGAACCCTTTGGCCGTAATACGGCGCCTGCCATTGTATTGGCCATGCTCCATGTGCTTAATCATGTGAAAGATGCTGTATTATGCATTTTTCCTGCTGATCATGTGATCAAT
>JASFHC010000326.1:0-3111 GCA_050123435.1 Desulfobacterales bacterium | reverse complement strand
GATTAAGGATGCAAAGAAAACGCTAAACAGCTCTTCGGATATCATCGAGGCAATCCCTTGCGAAGCGTATACCATACACAGAATGCTCAAAACCATCCCGGATTCCCCATATTTTCATCATGACCGGGAAACTCCCTTAAATGCAGATGTGGTGGTTGTGGATGAAGCTTCAATGGTGGATCTCGCCCTGATGTCAAAACTCCTTTGGGCAGTTCCTTTTGATACTAGGCTCATACTGATCGGGGACAAGAACCAGCTTGCTTCGGTTGAGACCGGTTTTGTATTGGGCGATATTTGTGACAGAGAGAATGTTTACGCATTTTCAGAATGTTTTTGCAACAAATTTGAAGAGGTCACCCGAAAAAAAATTGAGCTTCCGCTCAAAGAACATAAAGAATTCCCCGGTCTTTATGACTGTATGGTTGTTTTTAAAAAAAACTATCGGTTTGCCGGCAGCAGCGGGATAGGAGAATTAAGCCGTGGGGTCAACCGGGGAGAAATCCACAAGGTCTTGTCCCTGATGAAAAACGACTCTGATCAAATATCCTGGCAAAAGATTTCACGGCCCGATGATTTGTCACGTTCCCTGGCCCAAAGCATTATCAAAGGCTATTCGGATTATCTTAATTCAGATGATCCCTACAGAGCACTTGAACTTTTTAAACGGTTCAAAATATTATGTGCCGTAAAAATCGGTTCAATAGGAGTTAATGCGGTCAACCGGTTGGCGGAACAGGTATTGATCCGTGAGGGGCTGATAGCCCCGGACAGATCGTCATCCAATCCCTGGTACAAAGGCAGGCCGGTTCTGATTACCCGCAATGATTACCGCCTGAAACTTTTTAACGGAGACATGGGAATAACCCTGCCTTCTCCGGGGTCGCCCGGTAGGGATCTGTATGTGTATTTTTCAGGAGAATCCGGCGAGCTTAGACGGTTTCTTCCTTACATGCTCCCGGAACACGAAACGGTTTATGCAATGACCGTTCACAAGAGTCAGGGATCGGAGTTTGACCATGTTCTGTTACTTCTGCCGGACCGTGATTACCCGGTATTAACACGGGAACTGCTCTACACGGGAATAACAAGGACCAGAAAAACCGTGTCGATTTGGGCGACAGAAGATGTATTAAAAACAACCATATCCCGTAAAATCGATCGAACCTCAGGACTTAAGGATGCCTTGTGGGAGGGGTGACTCTATGAAATATCAAGAAATAATATTTGAGGAAAAAGGATCTGTTGCGTATTTAACATTGAACCGACCCGATATCCGAAATGCCATAACCGGTGAAATAATCATCAAGGAAGTCGTGGAGGCATGCCAAAGGGTTCAGGAAAATAATGAGATTAGTGTCATGATTGTCACCGGCACGGGTTCCGCTTTTTCGGCCGGAGGCAACGTAAAAGATATGTATCATAAGCAGGGCATGTTTTCGGGCAATCCGGATCAGTTACGCAAGAATTACTGCAAAGGCATCCAGCGCATTCCTTTGGCGTTATATTATCTGGACGTTCCCACCATAGCGGCAGTCAACGGTCCGGCTGTTGGTGCGGGGTGTGACTTAGCATGCATGTGCGATATCCGTATTGCCAGTGAAACTGCCCGTTTCGGAGAAACCTTTGCTTCCGTCGGCCTAATCCCCGGTGATGGCGGAGCATTTTTCCTGCCACGTATCATCGGGTTTTCAAAAGCATGTGAACTTGCATTTACCTGCAGGGTAATTGATGCATATGAATCCGAGCGGATCGGTCTGGTGAGCGAAGTCACCACACCGGAAAATCTTATTCAACGGTGCACGGAAATCGCTTTTGAAATTGCAAAACAGCCTTCAAATATCCTTCGGCTGGCAAAGCGTCTGTTCAATCTTTCACAAGGAAGGAGATTGGAGGAAGTCCTCGAACTTTCTGCTGCCTATCAGGCCCTGTGCCATCATACCCCTGAGCATGAAGAAGCTTTAGAGAAACTAATTTCCAGGAAAAAAAGCGAACAGAAAACTGATTAAAACGCCAAGATTGTCCAAAACGGCGATTTCAAATATCCGGAAACCAGAAGTTATAAAAAAATGCCAAATTGCAAAATCAGTTCTCCAAAATAGATTGCCGTTTTTTCTTCCTTTTCTTTTTCGCTGTCTTTGAGCGTACAATTGAATGAAACGCAGTCAATGGGTTTCGTAGTAATCCGCTCTGTCGAACCCTCTGCATGTAGCAAACATCCCTTGCTGTACTTTATTTGAAAATCTTCTCCCCTGTGTAAAAAAACACATCCTTGATTGGTGAGTCTTTCGATGTTTCTCTTTGTATAAAAATTATGAAAATCATCCGGAAAACTCACAATGAGATCCAGGTCGGCATCCGGCATTATTCTGGGCCCGAATATGTGCATCTTGTCGGCTGTATCATCGGGTATGATGGTATAGTCGATAATTTTTGGAAAGTACAATTTGAGCAAAACCTTTTCTCTGCCGATAATAGAAGTAAATATTACTTGAGTGAAGTAGAATTGCACAAACTGATCGAAACTTAAGTTCTTGTTTCCAAATGGGACCGCCTCCCACAATTGGTTTACATATTCAGAATATATAAGCTGGATGTTTTCATAAATTGCAAAGCCTGGAGTCTTGCAGCAATGATGCGATACCCCCCCCGAAGGTTTACACGTCATACATTCTTCCAGAGTGGGAGCATCTTTCGTTTGTTTTGACAATAATTCCTGCAATGTTTTGGATAAATATGTCATGGCGATACCTCAAAGATATAAATTGTAAAGTTATGTTCCCAAGGCCAAACTGCAAACTATGATAAAGAAAAGGACGACATTCAATCATTTGCCGGAGAACAGAGTCTCCAGATAGAATCCGGATATGGGATCGACGTCATCAAAGCGGTGTTCACGGTTCTGATTTTTTATTGCCATCTGTTTTCGAATATCTGTAGCAAGGGTTTTGCCAAGCTCAACGCCGAACTGATCAAAGGGATTTATACCCCATACAAAGGCTTCGAAAACCGTTTTAGCTTCATAAAAGGAAAGCAGTCGGCCGATATTTTCCGGAGAAAGATCCTTTAGAATAAGGGTTGATGACGGCCGGTTACCGGAAAAAAATTTTGCCG
>JASFHC010000325.1:0-3150 GCA_050123435.1 Desulfobacterales bacterium | reverse complement strand
GAAAAGGTCAGGCAGCCATTTTTTTCAAAACATAAAACAATATGAATACCAAACAGGAAAATTGAAATGGATATCACCCAAGCCAGAGAAATTTTAGGCCAACAATTTACTTTTGCATCTGACCTTGCGAATACGGTTGTTCAAGATTTGAAATTGCCGAAAGATTCGAAAATCCTGGATGTGGGGACCGGAACGGGAAGTATGGCCATAACGCTTGCATTAAACGGCTATGAAGTCCTAACCGGGGAGCCCAAAGACGATCATTCTGTATACGCAAAAGAAGATTGGTTCAAAAACGCCGAAAAAGTAAATGTTGATCATTTGATTCAATTCAAAGCTTTTGATGCCAAAGACATGCCATTTGAGGATAATACGTTCGATGCGATTTTTTTCTTGGGTTCCTTACACCATATCGATGAAAAATATCGGGTCAATGTGTTCAAAGAATGTCTTCGTATATCTAAATTCAATTCAATTATTTGTTTTTTAGAACCCAATCAAAAGGGAATTGAAAAAATTAAGGAAAGACATCCCTCACATTCTGATGCGGCCGATCCGAATGAATATGTCCAAGGACTTAATCTGGCATCAAAGAAAATGGAAGGGGCTTTTTTTGATGCGTTTATTTATCAAAAACAGTGAAACCTCAATTGAGGTGACGATGCAAACTAATTTACCCAGTCCATGATAGGGGGACTTAACCAAAGACAAGATCGCCATCACAAAAGGAAGGGAAAGCGTGGGAAACGTTCAACTGCGAGAGCATGAGTGTCAGGCTTCACTCAAATTTTATGAGCACTTGAGTACATCTCGGCAAATCAGAATAGATTAGACAGACCCGCCTTAATGGCTGAAATCGAAACAAAAGTATTTCTAATACGCTGGCGTGAGCTTTTTTGTCCCTCAACCCATCTTGGCTGATGGAGACGAAGCAGGTATCATTTGTAACGACGAAATCTATAGTTCGTGCCCCTAAAGCCGCGCCGCTCAAGCACCCGTTGACCACAATTAAGAAGCCTGTTCCGAGTCTTATGCGCCACGGTTTTCCAATACGCTCTGCACGAAGTTCCCTTAAAAAAACATGCACAGGAAAATGTGCATTAATGCACGTTTTCCTGTGCATGTTTAGAATCTTTTTCTTTTTCAGACCTCTTATTTCAAATCTATTCCGAAATCATACATTTTTAATACATTACATCATTATTGTCTGAAATTCCTATTAAATCAAGGTGTTGTTCATGTCTTAACAAAAAAACTATTTTCAGATTATTATTGGTTTAAAAAATAAATTCTTCTTGGCACAGGTGTTGCTGAAAAAATCTATATAAAAATAAGGAATGACAATGCTGGAAAAATATACTTGTTCAGATGCTACGGATGTAAACAACCGGAAACTCAAATCAGAGATCAAATATCGGAAGAATCTACAAAGCATTTGCAACAAAATACATGCCGCCGCAAATCTGGACGAGATCCTGGTTGATCTAAAGGATGAAATCACGGGGCTTTTTGAGGCGGAACGATTGACCGTTTACGTGGTTGACGGCATAAAGCGAGAGCTGGTTTCGAGATTCAAATCCGGAGACGAAGTCGGAGAGATCCGCATTCCCATGTCAAACAACAGCATATCCGGATGTTCCGCTTTCAAGAAAAAGCTCATAAATATTAAAAATGTTTATGATGATAAGGAGCTCGCCGCCATCGACCTTGATCTGAAATTCGATAGGAGTTGGGATCAAAAGGCGGATTTTACCACCAAACAGGTTCTTGTAGTCCCGGTTAAATGTAAAAACTATCTACTTGGTGTGATTCAGCTGATAAATCGAAAAGACGGAGGAGCATTTTCTAAACTCGATGAGCAGTCCGTTACGGAAATGGCCCATATACTGGGGATCGCCCTGTACAACCAGAAGCGGATGGCAAAAGCAAGACCTAACAAATTTGATTATCTTCTGAAAAATCGTATTCTGACCGAAAAAGAGCTGGACACGGCGATTGCCGAGGCCAGAAAAAGAGGAGAACCAATTGAAACGGTTTTAATGTGGGATCTTAAGGTTTCAAAACAGGATGTCGGCAAATCCTTAAGTGAGTTTTATAAAGCGCCGTTTATAACATATGATGTAAATATGTCAGTTCCCGGTAAATTGCTCGCCGGTCTGAAAGTCGCTTTCATGCGCAACTACGCCTGGGTTCCGCTGCGCAAGGAAGATGATAAAATTGTTATTGCCATAGACAATCCCTACGATCTTCAGAAAGTTGGAGAAATCAAGTCCCTGTTTGAAGGCAAATCCCTATGTTTTAATGTTGCGTTAAAACAGGATATACTCAAAATGATCAGGCTTTTCACCCGGAAACAAAAACAAGTCGCCTCCATGGAAGAGATACTTTCCCAACTTAAAATCGAAAAACAAGAGATAGAAGACGAAGAATCCATCTTATATGAGGAGGACAGCCCTATTGTCCGGCTTGTCAATAAAATTATTACCGATGCCTATCATCGGGGTTCTTCGGATATTCATATAGAGCCTTATCCCGAAAAGGAAAAGACCCAGGTTCGGATCCGAGTAGACGGAACATGTACGACATTCCAGTCGATCCCTTCCGTGTTTAGAGACAACATGGTGTCGCGTATTAAGATCATGGCCGATCTTGACATTGTGGAGAGACGCAAGCCCCAGGATGGAAAAATCAAATTCAAAAAATATGGTGGTCTTGATATCGAACTCCGCGTGGCGACCATTCCGACTCAGGGAGGAGTGGAAGATGTTGTCATGCGTATTCTGGGTGCCGGTGAGACGCTTTCTCTGGATAAAATTGGTTTTTCAGCCAGAAACTACAGGAATTTTGTCAGATCGATTACACAGCCATACGGCCTCATCTTTGTGTGCGGCCCCACCGGTTCCGGAAAAACATCAACATTACATTCAGCGCTGTCATATATCAACACTACCGAAACCAAGATCTGGACTGCTGAAGATCCTGTGGAAATCACCCAGAGAGGGTTGAGACAGGTGCAGGTAAAGCCCAAGATCGGATTCGACTTTGCTTCTGCCATGCGGGCATTTTTAAGGTCTGACCCGGATGTTATTATGGTGGGTGAGATGCGAGACAGGGAAACGACCACAATAGGGATAGAGGCGTCATTAACCG
>JASFHC010000324.1:0-3151 GCA_050123435.1 Desulfobacterales bacterium | reverse complement strand
AAAGGTGCCGTTATCGGTCTTATTACCGGAACGATAGGCGGGAAACTGGGCTCCCTCCTAAAGAATGTCGTTGGCGCATCGGGAGCTGCCGTTGAGATAGCCAAGGATATGATAACCGCACCGATTGCTTTGGGTTTGGGGTTGATTGACGTTGAAAGCGCATTTGACACGGATGAACAGTGCCAAGAAAGTATGAATGTGCCGACTATTCCGGAAGAATACACCCCACTTCCTGTACCCGAGCTCCAATTTGATCCAAGTAATCCGGATGAAGTAGATCGAAGTGTTTCTACGCCCATAAATGTTATTGGGGGATGTCCCCCTTACACATGGTCAGTTAGCGGAAATGGGTTTACACTCGAAAAAAATGAAGCGCCGACAGGTCCGACAAACACATTATATGCCGATGATACGGCATGTGGTACAGCAACTATTATAGTAACTGGGTGTAGCGGGCCACCAGTAACGGGATATGTGAGATGTACTACAGGAACTTGGAGTGCCAAAACTTATACCTGCGGTGGTAACTATGGTAATCAAGATTTTGGTAGATGTATTGTAACTATTGGCAAATATCGTTATGAAGATTGGGTAGGTTGCGTACATTGCAGCGGGCCAATTTGCAGTATGCTTTTTGATAGATATGATGATTGTTTATATGCTAATCCTGACGGTGATTATGGGTGCACAATTAGCTGTGGTTCAACGTATTGCAGTGGGGGTTGTGGAATTGCTTGTACCAGTAATCGAAGACAGGAATGGATTTGCCCATGAACATATAACACTTTGTTAACATAGAGGATGTTCGTTCAGAATAGATGCTCCTGGTGCCTTGCATCATATCATCTGAAGGGGTATGGAGCGAAACCGGTTTCTGGAAAGACTCGGTTATGCTGTAAAAAAGACCTCCACGCCCTGCTATGGTCGTGCATGTCTCAAGTTTTAATCCGCCTCAGGCGCCTTCAAATAAATGAAATGTTTTATTCTGAGACGTTTGAAAAACGTTCAATTTTGTTCAAGGCCAAGGAAGGCGAAAATTTTAACCGCAGGAATACATGGAGTATTTTGAGGATTAAAATTTGAGCCTGACCCCAGAGGAATGGGCTACGCATTCCACGGGGCAGGCGCAGGAATTGGGCAAAAGGGGGCGTTTTGCAAAGGTCTCAATTCTCTATCCCGACAATCTCCGTAAGTATCTATTTAATCACAATATACTGTTTTCTTTAATATTCTTGACATTTCTCTTGATTGTGGTAAAAATCTCCGATCCATCACCCCTATGACCATTGGATTGAGCATTGATTCGGCAAAGAGCTATGGAAAAATCCAGATCTATTCAGGAGAATAACATAAAAACGGACAACGTGATGTATTTTCAAGCGGTCTGGCAGGCCGGCGCTTTGTTGGCTTTGTCAATTTTACTGGCGCTTTCAATCAATCAGCTTCGACCTGACCGGTTTCCGCTCATGGGAGACTGGTCTGTTAAATCCAGGCTTACAACCCCTGACGGTGATCGCCTGGATATTTCTTTTGAGGAAGCCAAAAGATTATTTATGGAGAAGTCAGCGCTGTTCATAGATGCACGTTCTATGGATGAGTATGAGAAAGGACACATTCCGGGTGCGCGCAGTCTGTCCTGGCATGATGTTGACCAGCGGTTTATTGAGGTTACGGAAGATATTTCTCCGGATACGTTGATCATTTCCTATTGCGAGGGTGCAACCTGTGAACTGTGTTGTGACTTGGCATTGTTTTTGCTGGATATGGGGTTTAATAATGTCCGGGTGCTGTTGGACGGCTGGACGGAATGGAATAAGAGCCGCCTTCCCGTGGAAAAAGGAAATACCGTGCCCTAAATTTTAAAGGTGTGAAATTTGCCGAGAGAAGAAAAAAATTTGAATCCCTATCGGATGCTGACACTATCTGCCAGATTCATATTGGGCGGAGTCTTTGTTTATGCCAGTTTCGACAAAATCATGCACCCGGAAGTATTTGCAGAGGCGGTCTATAATTATCAAATCCTGCCGGACGGACTGATAAATCTAACGGCAATTGTACTGCCCTGCCTGGAACTTGTCTTGGGAATTTTTCTTCTTCTCAATTTCTGGATGCCCGGCACCGTTGTCTTGAGCAATCTCCTTTTGATGGTATTTATCGGCGCCCTGCTGTTCAACATGGCACGCGGGCTGAATATCAACTGCGGTTGTTTTTCTATCACTGATGTTGAAAGTTCAATGAACGTCTTGACTGTTCTACGGGATACATCCTTTCTTGCAATAGCAGGTTATCTCCTATATGCAACTTTTTCCTATAGAAAATAAGCCGTGTTAACACCGGACAACACCCTGTCATGGGACATTATGATCTATTGGATCTGCAAATAGAATAACAGGTCTCGCCGAAATTCCATTTATGAGAAAATACTTTACAATCCTTGTCATAGCTGTGGTTCATGCTGCCGTTACTAAAATTATCTCGAGTATAACGTTATTCGTTGTCGCTGCCAATGTTCATAACGCTCAGATGTCTGTAATGGGTCGTTTGTTAATGTGGATTTCTAAGGTTTTTTATTTTCCGGTCATTACAATGGCACTTTATCCCAGGCAGTTTTTTCCCGGGAACCTTGTCATTGTACCGCTCTTTATCAATAGCCTGTTATGGGCGTTGATTATTTATATCCTTTCGGTTTTAATAAAAAAACTTGTATCCTAATTGATCGTAAACAAAATGGGAAAAACTTAGTATTTATTAGTTTTATTGGGTTCCGACAAAAAAAGGGCGGAACGATTTTTCATTCTTTCTCAACGCCGCATGGATCTCATCGAGAAGTCTGTTTTTAGCCTCCGGCAGCCTTCCTTCAAGGTTGATATAGTTCGTGTAATGATCGCTCGTAAGACATGATGAAACCTGAAGATTCTTTATCAGTCGTGCGGTTTCATGCAACACCTCATGAGGACCGAGCATTTTAAAGGATTGGTTCTGGACTTCTTCTAAAAGCGGTGTGTTTATTTTCGGAACAAAGGTGCGCAGCCGGATAAAATCGGGATCTATCTGATTGAGTACCTTTGCCGTCTCCCTGGCATGAAATAAGGTGCGGCTTTTTCCGCCGATACCCAGAATAACATACAGGCTCAGTTCTATGCCGGCGTCC
>JASFHC010000323.1:0-3154 GCA_050123435.1 Desulfobacterales bacterium | reverse complement strand
TTCTCAGATACCTTCGGACAAGCAGCGCTTTTGACTGTACTGAGCTTGGGACATTTGATATGGCTGTTGCCGGCGCTCAGCCTGACGTTTGTCTTCATAAGAAGGCTATTGATCCGGAGGTTACCATTAGAGCTACGAAACCCGCTGGCACACAAGGGAACAACGGGTGAGACAAAAACACTCATGCCGGAATCCGTATAACGCCAACGCAATCCCCAAAACTTGTCATACCACCATGTCGGTGTGCGGAAGACCACTGTCTTCCATTACGGCGACAGCAACATGTCGAGCGGGGTTAATCAACTGTTTACCAGTTTTTTGATTTCATCCAGCAGCGGCGGCTCTAATGTTCGCCATTTCGGCTGTATGGCCTTGTTTTCATGCCAGGTAAATTCAACAGCATCATATTTTTCCGGAATCACATGCTTGCCGTCAACACCATATTTATTTTCCGGATAATATTCTATCCAGAGCATACGGTGCGGATCCAGGTTAAATTCCTCTGCAACCATGGTGACCACGTGGCTGGTAGCGGCTCTCACCGACATTTTACTGTCCACGACATCTGAAACCACCACGATAATCGGCCTCAAGTGCATCAGACTTTTTTTATCATCTTTTGTAAGATCATAGATCCGGAGTCGGCACTTACCGCTTCCCAGCATGAGTTTGCCGCCCCATCCGCTCCATGAAAATATATCATCATATATAAGCATAGTTTTTCAAGAAAAAACGCTTACCTCGTGTGCCCGGGTATTTCATAGGTCGTGCAGCTACCGCTTGAGCAGGTCCTGCTCTGAGATTTCACCTTGGTGCCTGCGGAACCATAGCCCATGGTGTAGCTGGTGGTGCTCAGAACCCGTTCCAGTTCCTCGCCGCCGCACTTTGGACACTTTAGTTCAATTTCATCATCTTGATTCATGACAAGCATCTCAATGAATTCCTCGCATTTTAAACATTTGAACTCATATATCGGCATGGTGATACTCCTTTTTATTGAATATATTTTACCATCTTTTCAAAATTGTCAAGATTGACGTTTTTGTAAAAAGTCAGATTTTGATGGCAAAGTAAAAAGTTCCAAATTCAAGGCGCGCAAATTCAGAGGAATGAGACGTACATATAGTACGTCGCAGTGACGAGGAATGCAGCGCAACGCAGAAGTTGGACTTTTTACGAAGCCGTCAAGATTTACCATCTATGGGCAACCTTACCTCAAATACCGCACCGGGTCCATCATTGTTTCTGAGTTTTAAAGTACCGCCGTGTTTCCGAACAATTTCATGACAAATATATAATCCAAGGCCGGTTCCCTTGCCAACCTCTTTGGTTGTGAAAAAGGGCTTGAAAATATCCTGCCGGATAGCTTCAGGAATGCCTGACCCGGTATCTTTACATGAAAAAACCACCAGGCGATTATCAGGGTCAAACCATGTATCAAGGTATATGACGCCTTTGTTATGGATAACAGACTGAATGGCATTTTGAATAATATTCAGCGCCACCTGACCCAAATTGGCAAAATTTCCCTGAATATCCGGGAGGTCCAGGTCATAATTTTCCACGATTTCAAGACCATGATGTTTGTACTGGTTGTGCATAATCCGCAAGGCATCTTTTACAACCGAATTGATGCTCACCGCTTCGGAATAGGTCTGGGTCTGCCGGGAGAGCCCCAACAGACTGGCCACAATCGACTTGGCCCGGCCAAGCTCCTTATCGGCAAACTTTAGATCGCCTATCAAGCTTGGGTCAAGGGACCGCTGTTCATCCCATTGCTCAATATCTTCTATGGTGGCCTGTACCAAGCTTGTAACCGTTGTCAACGGATTGTTCAATTCATGGGCAACGCCGGCAACCAATTGTCCGATTGCGGCAAGACTTTCCGACCGGATTAACATTTCCTGGGTTCGCTCTTTTTCAGCCAGAGCGTGTTTCAGGTCTGTGGTTCTTTCTTCGACCTTTTTTTCAAGATTCTCCTTCAGATCATTAAGCAACTTATAGGAACGTGCATTCTCAACAGCAAGCGAACTTTGTCCGGCAAGTGTCTCAAGAAGATCCATATCTTCACGGGTGAAAAGATCCCCGGAAAGTTTCTCCCCCAGAACAATAAATCCGTTCAGATTTTCTTCAAAGATCATGGGAAGAACAACTTCTGCGCCTAATTCATCCAGATCTTTGATCACATCCCGTATCTTAGCCGCTGAAACTTTTTGCTTAAGATTTTTCCGTATAACGGGCCGGCGCTGATTTTTCATAAATTTGATCACACACGCGGGGGTGTACGTCAAAATGGAGCGCCCCGGGTCAATGGATTCCCCGCGGGTGGAAAAATTTATAAAACCCGATCCGGAGGTATCCTTCAAAAAAAGCGAACAATGACGAACCTTCATGGTATCAACGACCGTTTCCATCAAAAGTTTTCCGATCTGATCATAATCGAGCACGGATACGATCAACTGGCTGACCCGTTTGATGGTTTTTTGATAATCATACTTGCCTTTGTAGAAGATGCCATCGATGCCCACCTGTATTTTTGATTTTAGCGGTCCGAAAACAAAAGCGATCAAAAGAAAAAAGCATATGGGGAAATAAATGGAATCCGAAAAAGTAAAATTCTTAAAAACCTTATCCGCCATAATGATGATCAGAGCATATAAGCAGGTCAGAAATGCGGTCAGCAATGAATAGACAAGACTCTTCTTGATCAATATCCCCATGTCAAGAAGGTCGTGCTTAAAAAGTCCCACAGCGAAAATAATGAGGGGAATAAAACTTAAATTTCCGGGGGGATATACGGAATATCCATATATCGGAAACACATTCAATCCGTTCATAAGTCCCATGATGCCAAATCCCGCAAACAGATATTTAAGCCGGTTTTTGTGGGAACTGTCTGTCTCTTTACGGATGGCATTCAACAACTGTACCAGAACATACAGGGTAACGAAGAGCGCGGCCAGTCCTGAAAAAGGATAAAGAATTCCGCCCTTTGCAAAATAACCGAAATAATGTTTCTGCATGGATTCGATATAATAAGATGTGGGCGTAACGCACATCAGAAGAAATGCATAGGCGTATGCACACCGGACAAGCCATTTTCGACCCGAAATATTGAGATAAGCGTGAAAAAAATGAATGTATACGGGGAATA
>JASFHC010000322.1:0-3164 GCA_050123435.1 Desulfobacterales bacterium | reverse complement strand
AATATTAGACAACCTTGTGGAGGAAACATCCATGGATTTTAAGTATCATCTGGAAACCGCCTGGAAAATGACACTGCAGTATATTGCGTCACTAATATTCATGACTCTTGCCATGATTGCCATAAGTATCCTTACGTTGGGCGTTCTGGCGCCGGTAACAATGGCCGGCTATATGCATTCCATTCTCCTATTGGTAAGAGAGAGACGCGAGCCCAAGGTTCAGGATATTTTTTCGCAAATGCGGCTTTTCTTTCCTCTATTATGCTTCGGTGCTGTTGTCTTCATTATAACCATGATCGGACTGCTGCTTCTTTTCCTGCCAGGAGTACTGTTTTTACTTGCAGTTTCCTTCTGCTGCCTCTACATGCTTCCGCTGATGACAGACAGAAATTTGGGCCTTATTGATGCTGTCAAGCAAAGTTATTCAATAGTTACAAGAGAGCCTATTGTGGACCACATAGTGGTGTTTATTCTGTTTATAGGAATATCTGCGATTGGAAGCTCATTATTTCTAGCTTCTCTTTTTACCCAGCCTCTTGCAACTATCTTTCTGCTGTCAGTCTATGAAACTCTCGGGAAGGCAGAGCCTAAGACACCGCCCGGACCGCCTCCCGCTCAACCGCCTGTGACCGGAGATTGATAAAAGGTCTTGGAATTTCTAAAACTTAATAAAAATATAAAAGATTTTTTGAGACTTAAACGTTTGCCTCGAATATGGAATAATGGAATGATGAAATACTGGAAAATTGGTGAACTGCTTCCGAGCATCTCAAGCTTGTGAGAAATATGTACGAATAAGCATGGATATGAACAAAAACAAAATTTCCGAAAATGTTAAAAGCATACACCTGATCGCTATCTGCGGGACCGGAATGGGCGCTCTTGCCAGTATGCTAAAGGACTTAGGCTATACAGTAACAGGCTCAGATCAGCAAGTATATCCTCCCATGAGTGAGTTTCTCTCAAACAAAGGCATTCAAATTGCCGAGGGCTTTAATGAAAAAAATGTTTCATACGGTCCGGATTTGGTTATTGTGGGAAATGCCGTATCAAAAGATAATCCCGAAGCTGTTAGAATGGATCAAATGGGGCTCGAATTTTGTTCCATGCCCCAGGCGGTCAACAGATTCGTTGGGGCGGGTAAAAAGCAGCTTGTAATCACCGGCACCCACGGCAAAACCACCACATCTTCAATTCTTGCCTGGATTATTTATCACGCCGGCCTTGATCCTGTATTTATGATCGGAGGAATCGTAAAAAATTTTAACGGCAATTATCATCTGGGTAAAGGGGAACACATTATCATCGAAGGAGATGAATATGACACGGCTTTTTTTGATAAAGGCCCCAAGTTTTTGCATTATGATCCGTTCATGGCAATACTGACCGGCATTGAATTTGATCACGCTGATATATTTAAGGATATTAACCATGTAAGGTATGCTTTTGGTTCATTTATCGCCGGGATGTCTTCCCGGAGCACCCTGTTTGCGTATGACAATGATCAAAATGTTGCCGATTTAATCTGCAAAAGTCAGTGCCGGATTGTACCATACGGCACAAATGAAAACGCGTTGTGGCGTCTAGGTACGGTTTCCATTAATCCTCCATGGACTTTTTTTGAGGTGTTTAGGCATAACGCATTTTTCGGAAATTTTAAGACAAAGCTAGTTGGAGAACACAATCTGTTAAACTCCTTGTCCGCCATTGCCGTTGCGGATAATTTGATGATTCCGGTAAATGTAATAGCAGCGGCTATTGAAACGTTTGAAGGCATCAAGCGGCGCCAGGAAGTGCGCGGCCAAAAAGGCGGCGTTACCGTTATGGACGATTTTGCCCATCACCCCACGGCCGTTCGGGAAACCATCCGGGCGGTCAAACCGTTTTACCCGAAAGGACGAGTTGTTGCCGTATTCGAACCCAGAACCAATTCCAGCATGCGCAAAGTGTTTCAGGACATTTATCCGCTTTCATTTGACGATGCAGATCTTGCATGTATCCGTAATCCCTCGCGCCTTGACAAGATTCCTCCTGCTGAAAGATTTTCATCCCAAAAACTGGTGGCTGATCTCAAACATCGCGGCAAGAATGCACACTACTTTCCGGACACCGATTCGATTATCGATTTTATAGTATCAGAAGCCAGGACCGGTGATCTAATTCTGGTTATGTCCAACGGCGGATTTGATAATATTCACGAAAGATTGTTGGAATTGTTGTAGATTTTCTAACGCTGCTGTCTGTGGGTGCAGATGGGGTGCATTTGGGTGCATGGTATCAAGTTCATCCACTCTGGATGTCCTTTTCCCGTTATGGGTTATGAATACCCATCACGGTTGACTTTTATACCTTTATTTTTTTGTCTGATTCTTACTCCAATAAGTCCCTCACTTTCTCCTGTTGTTTATTCACGGGCAGGGATTAGGGTCATCTTTTCAGACGTATGCGCCTATCCCGTGCTTTTTAATTATGTATTAACTTGCCATAATGTGGTATTATTTTGCATAAGAAGGGAGAATACCAATTTTTATTTTTTCTCCTCTGAGTAGCCCCTGGCAATAAGGTCTGCCCCGGGTGCAACATCGGGCGCAAATATCAAGAGTCATTTATCGGCAATAAAGCATAAGTCTGGTTTCGGTTCAAAACCTTCATTTTTCGATAATTGAAGGTTCATACAAGTAAACATCAATTAAAAATCGGATCGGGTGTTGGTGCTGTATTTCAAAAATCGTTATCACTTCAACTCCGGTGATGGCGAGCGACCGCAGAATTTAATTTAAATGTGCAACCACATATTTTACACTCTGCCTGTTCACTATCGCATTCACATTCCTTGATTTCTTTGCTGAAGCAACCGGGACATTTCATATCAAGCAACAATTCTTGAATATTGCACCACATCTTAGATTTCGTCTTCATGGCTAACCTTCCAGTTTATAGTGTTATCATTCACAAACAAAAGCCCATGCCAAGATAATATTGTAGGTTAAAGAACAGTGTAGATCCCTTCTAAACAAGTTGGTCTTAATTTTAGGACCATTAAAATTTATTCATTCACTCAAAAAGAAATAACTACTACTATCGTCTCCTGTTAGATCTTATTTCCTTAAATTAGAATGGTGAAAGACTACAAAGATGAATGCTACAATGTGGTAATAATAATG
>JASFHC010000321.1:0-3212 GCA_050123435.1 Desulfobacterales bacterium | reverse complement strand
AATTTCTAGTTCGCAGGGGGGTTAATCTACCGGTAGGCTCCGACAGGGAAGTTGCAGAACTTCTGAAAAAGATTACCAGATTCAAAGACATTGATTTCAGAGTTAAGCTGGGTTCCATTTTGGAAGAGGATATTCGGGAGTACTACGTTGAAAATAGATTCAGCTTTCTGGAAGAAAAACTGGCCGCAATGATTTTAAAATGATAGTCTCAATTCCGTCTTTTCTCCGAATCATGAGCCATCTAAACGATATCTCGGGAAGAAATCATTCCCCGAAAGGGGAATAAATTAATGTGCCGCCCAGGAAATAAGTAAGCTATCCCTGTTACAAATTTCCCGGGCTGAGAACCAGATCCACCGGATTTCGCTGACACCTGACACCTGAAACCTATATCCTGCTATTCATCCAAATCCGGCTTGCGCCATGTCTGTACGACTCGTTAGGTCAACGGGAGACCGGCCCGTCGGATTCCGCATCTTGGCCGATCCGCCTGTCCCATTCTCGATTCACCAGCTCACTGAGAACCACAAATAGAGTGCTTGTGGTCAGACCAAACATCAACACCCCGTTTGCCGCCTCCAGGGCGCCGAGAAGACGCCGTTTCTCGCTCATCGCCAAATCCCCCGTAGCCGAGCGTCGTAAAGTTGACGACCGAGTGATAGAAAGACGTGGCAAACTCCTTAAACTCGCCGCATGCGAAGAATATCCCGCCCTAAAGGGTTATCTGCAGTAGACACTCCTGTAAAAGATCGATCATTATGCGTCTTGTCATATTGCTGATTCAGGGTTTCGAATGTCTCCAGCGATTCGTGCGTGTCTAAAACGCCAAGCGCGCCCTCAGACCGAATACCCAAAGCGTATCTTTCTCGGTGTTGAGGGCCGGGTCGATCAGCAATTGAACGTCCGGTGTGATGAAAAAGTTTCTGGCAAAACTCAAATGTAAAAAGGTGGGGCCCAAAAAGACACTGTCTGCAAGGCGCATCCAGAATGTGATGATTCCCCTCCGGGTTATCACCCGGGACGCCTTCGTAGAGTATGGATGGAGCCAGGTGGCTGATCCATTTTTTGGGTTGAAGCTGCCCAAGGTACCCAAAACCAGGGTGTTTCCGTTCAGCTTCAGGGAATGGAAAATCCTGATGCAATTTATTCTGCCTTGGTACAGACCGTATTTTGATTTAGCCGTGCAAACCGGTTTGAGGCCGTCGGAGCAAGTTGCGTTAAAATGGCAGGCCGTAGACAAAAAGTTCATTCACACCGAACTCAGCCGAGTGCACAACCTGGAAAAGACCGATTTAAAGACCGAAGACAGCCGTCGCAGCATCGCCATCCGGCCGGCCATGGTCAACACCCTTGAGGCTCAAAAACAACTGACAGAAGGTATAGAAAGCCCTTATGTTTTTATGAACACCGAGGGACGTCCCATCCTTCAGGACAAACTCAGGGAACATTGGGCACGGGCCATGAAAAAAAGCGGCCTCAAGTACCGACGAATGTATGAGATCCGCCACACGTTCGCGTCCTGGGCATTGGTTGCAGGGGAAACTCCGGAATGGGTAGCCCGCACCTTGGGCCACGTGGACACCTCCATGGTTTGCCGGACCTACGGCCGTTATATTCCGAATCTCACCCGGAAAGACGGTAGTGCGTTCGAGGATCAATGGGCGGCAGGATTAATAAATTGTGCCTAAAATTAGGTGTAATTGTCCATCTTGGCCTCACGACTTCCATCGAACTAATTAATATCATTGATATTTTCAGTGATAGGGGTGGCGGGATTATAATTGTGCCTAAAATTAGGCACAATTTTAGGCACAATCGCCTATTTTGGGCGCACGATGGTTTATAAGTAATTGAAATTATTGATAAATTTGTGGTGGAGGCGGCGGGAGTCGAACCCGCGTCCGTGAACATTCCGCACGGGCATCTACATACATATCCTGAAATTTCGCTTTCGCCTTCTCAAGTCTCCTCCAGGCAAGATGCTTGATAGGCTATCCCGTAAAAATATCACCGATCCGTTAACGGAATATCGGGACCGGCTATCCTGCTCGTCGACGTCCTTGCCGGATGCGCAGGAATAATCCGGCAGGACGTTAGCCTTTAAGCGGCTAAAGCATAATTATAATCGTCTGCGATTATGTTTAAGTTTCCCGCCCTTTTTACAAGCTGGCAGGAGCTTGGCATGCAGCCGATGCTTCTTTATCCCCGTCGAAGCCATTTCGCCCCCATAAAGAGATAATTTTGGAAAAAAGATGAGAAAGAACATATTTTATATAAAAAATTTAAGCTGATATGATGAGTTTGTCAAGGGTTTTTATCCGAATTTTGTTGCACTATATTATATCAAAGGTGAATTTTCGGGTTTTCTCCTCTCCGCATACATCGCCTTCTGAAATAAATGTCCGTTCCCAAAATGTTATTTTATCGGATCGTTCTATTAAAACCACTGAAGAGGAACGGGTTCCGTAAAATTTGTTTTTGATGAATAAAGGAGAAAGAACACGTTCCCAACCGAGGCCGACGCCGGTGTCAGGGAGATCGCTGTCCGGTGGATAAGAGCTGTCCTTTAAAATGCGGAATATATCTTCATGGCCAATTTTGTCTGTATTATCAATAAGTTCTTTAAGGCCAGCCTTTCCTTTGGTAACCTTGGGCCATGGCGTGTTAAGAAACTGATTGCTCACACCGTATAAACCGGGTTTTATTTTTTCAATTTTGTTTTTCCGGTTTGAATAATAAAATAGCCCGGTCCCATCTCCAATAAATAGATTAAATCCGTTGTATCTGTGCCCCATAGATTTAACATGCTCTGTATAGGTTTTGGGAGATTCTTTTGAAAGCAGAAAGTTGCTGACAAGATGACCACGGGAGGGCGCATTCTCTATCTGAAATCCCGGCTCTCTGAAATTAGTGATGGCCGCAATTCGTCCAGCCCGGGAAACCCCAAGCCACACCCCATTATGCTTTAAATCACGGCCGGCAAGAATGCCCGGCGCATCATCCCAGAAACGTAGCGGTGCTGTGGGACGGTTGTAATATTCATCCCGGTTGGCAGCAAATATCAACCGGTAACGTGGATGCATATCATAGGAGAATATAATCAGACACATCTTGCGAAGCTCTCGTTTTATAGGACCATAAAATTTTTTGTATCTTATTAAAAACACACATTATCGTCAACCGGTTATGGCAATACTAAAAAATAAAGAGAA
>JASFHC010000320.1:0-3213 GCA_050123435.1 Desulfobacterales bacterium | reverse complement strand
CAAAATTCCTGAACTAAAGAAACGGATTTTTTTTACATTAGCGCTTCTGATCGTCTACCGTGTGGGTGTGCATGTTCCTACACCGGGAATAGACGGTACGGCGCTGGCCAGCTTCTTCGCAGGGAAAAAAGGTACGCTGCTGGGTCTTTTTGATATGTTTTCGGGCGGTGCATTGGAACGGCTTTCTGTTTTTGCTCTCGGGATTATGCCCTATATTAGTGCATCGATAATTTTGCAGCTTTTAACCGTGACCATACCACATCTTGAACGGTTATCAAAGGAAGGTGAGCAGGGGCGCAAAAAAATTACTCAGTACACCCGTTACGGCACGATATTGTTGAGTATCATCCAGGGATTTGGCATTAGTATCGGCCTCGAGAGTATGAGCTCCCCCGGCGGTGCTCCGGTGGTAATACATCCGGGTTGGGAATTCAGGATCATGACGGTTATGACTCTGACGGCCGGAACAGCCTTTATTATGTGGTTGGGTGAACAGATTACTGAGCGCGGCATCGGTAACGGTATTTCGTTGATTATCTTTGCCGGTATTATTG
Source organism: Desulfobacterales bacterium (assembly GCA_050123435.1). Classification (GTDB taxonomy): domain Bacteria; phylum Desulfobacterota; class Desulfobacteria; order Desulfobacterales; family UBA11574; genus S5133MH16. The sequence goes on along the minus strand of JASFHC010000320.1, from coordinate 2,659 downwards.
TTCGAATGCCGAATGCAATCGGAAACACGTTCCGTCTCCTTTCAACCGGTGAAATGGGAATATTTTCCGTGCTCATTTTGCTTGTACTAATGATACTGGTTGTAGCGTTTATTATCTATATGGAGCAGGGTCAGAGGAGGATACCAGTTCAATATGCCAAACGGGTTATCGGCCGCAAGATGTATGGCGGTCAGAGTACCCACCTGCCGTTGAAGGTTAATACGTCCGGTGTTATACCCCCGATTTTTGCGTCATCAATTATAATGTTTCCAGCAACTATAGCCAGTTTCATAACCATTCCGTGGATGCAGAGCTTGGCTTCGGCGGTGAGACCGGGCAATATTGTGTATGAGTCGCTGTATGTTGGGTTTATATTCTTTTTCTGTTATTTTTATACTGCGGTCACCTTCAATCCGGCCGATGTTGCCGAGAATATGAAAAAGCAGGGAGGGTATATTCCTGGGATCCGTCCGGGTAAGCGGACGGCAGATCACATTGACCGGGTGTTGACCCGTATTACGCTTGGAGGCGCCATATATGTTTCTGCAGTATGCGTCCTTCCATCGGTTTTGATAACAAAATTTAACGTTCCTTTTTATTTCGGCGGCACTGCGCTTCTGATCGTTGTGGGAGTGGCGATCGATACGATTCAGCAAATAGAATCTCATTTGCTGACCCGCCACTACGAAGGTTTTTTAAAAAAGAAACGGGGCTAAAATGAGGTGCCGATTCTGATTGTCCTTAAATAAGGCGGCGCGACGGGGGATACAATATGGCAAAGGAAGAGGCGATTAAGGTAGAGGGCACGGTGCTTGAAACACTGCCTAATGCAATGTTCAAGGTAGAACTGGAAAATAAACACCAAGTTCTTGCCCATATCTCCGGAAAGATGCGCATGCATTTTATAAAAATTCTTCCCGGGGACAAAGTTACGGTTGAACTTTCACCTTACGATCTGTCCCGAGGCAGAATAACCTACAGATCCAAATAAGGCGATGATCGGTATCGAACTAAAGGAGTAAATCGTATGAAAGTCAGGGCATCGGTTAAAAAGATATGCGCTAAGTGTAAGATTGTTCGCAGGAAAGGGGTTGTCAGAGTTATCTGCGAAAATAAACGACACAAACAGAGGCAAGGATAAAAAGGAGGATAAGCTTTGGCAAGAATTTCGGGTGTTGATTTACCAAGACGTAAGCGGGTTGAAATAGGGCTGACATATATTTATGGTATAGGCCCAAGCATATCAAAACGAATACTCCATAAGCTTAATATTGATCCGGATACCAAGACTGATGATTTGTCAGAGTCTGATATTAATAGAATCCGCAAAGTGATTGACGACGAATACAAAGTTGAAGGAGAACTTCGTACGCTAGTTTCCATGAATATCAAGAGATTGATGGATTTAGGATCTTATCGTGGGCTTCGTCATAGAAAATCTCTTCCGGTGCGGGGACAGCGGACCAGCACAAATGCACGAACGCGGAAAGGACCGAAGAGGTCTGCTATAAAGAAAAAAGGCGGAGTTAGAAAGAAGTAAACCAGTAAAAGGCAGAGGCATAAACCATGGCGAAAAAGAAAATCCGGACAAAAAAGAGAGAAAAGAAGAATATATCGAACGGCGTTGTCCATATCCAGTCGACGTTTAACAATACGATCGTTACAATTACAGATCCTGCCGGAAATGTTATCGCTTGGTCTAGCGCGGGTGTTCAGGGCTTTAAAGGGTCACGGAAGAGCACACCATTTGCGGCTCAGCTTGCAGCGGAAGATGCGGCAAAAAAGGCAATGGAGCATGGGATGAAAAATGTTGAGGTGTATGTCAAAGGTCCGGGCTCCGGTCGAGAGTCAGCCCTTCGGTCCTTGCAGGCAGCGGGATTCAATGTTGTGATGATTAAAGATGTAACACCCATACCGCATAATGGCTGTCGGCCGCCAAAACGACGAAGGGTTTAAAGACGGTTAATATCCAGTGTCGAATTCTCAATTTTAAATTCTCAAGGATGTTTCAGTTGGACATTGGAAATTCGATGTTATAATCTCGGCAATATTTTATCGATAATATTTAAATAGTGCCCGAGCGAAAACTAGGATTTTTCGTTAAGATCGAGGAAGACGAAAATTTTAATCACAGGAATACTAGTGGTATTTCGAGGATTAAAATTTGAGTCTGACGCAGAGATTGGCGGAAAAGACAGTTTTCGTTCAGGCACTAAATAAGCAATTAGGGGGAAATACTTGGCACGATACATAGGTTCGGTATGCAGGCTTTGCCGGCGCGAAAACTTAAAAATGTTTCTCAAAGGAGATCGTTGTTATTCGGACAAGTGTGCTTTTGATCGACGGAGTTATCCGCCGGGCCAGCACGGTCAACGCCGTGGAAGAAAAATTTCGGACTACGGAATTCAGTTAAGAGAAAAACAGAAAGTAAAACGTATGTACGGGCTTTCAGAAAAACAGTTTCATCTGTTTTTCAAGAGGGCGGATAACCAGAAAGGCATTACCGGAACAAATTTGCTGGTAATGCTGGAATGTAGGATTGACAATGTAGTTTATCGTCTGGGTTTTGTGAATTCCCGTTCTCAAGGTCGCCATTTTGTCGGGCACAATCACTTTCTGATTAATGGCAGGAAAGTTAATATATCGTCATACCTTATCA
>JASFHC010000319.1:0-3227 GCA_050123435.1 Desulfobacterales bacterium | reverse complement strand
GCAAGGAATTTGCAAAGATATCGTCAGAAGATCAACGGATCTTTCGCGAAATAATGGGCCGTATTTTCCGCGAACTAGACCGGTTGAACCGCAAGGACAACGTTAAGGCTCTGGAAGCCTTACGTAAACAGGGGATTAAATTTATCAAGCCTTTGGCCGAAGCCATGGAAAAATGGTATCATGACGCTGAGTCAGTTCCCAAGCGGCTGGTTAACGCCGGCAAATTATCTCAGGACATGGTCAACACTCTGGAAACCCTTCTAAAAGAATGTCGTTCAAAGCAATTTTGTGCGGAAAAATAAACACAAAAATATATCTTGTTTGTAAGCGTTCACGGGTTCAAAGGGTCCCTCCCCATCACCTTTACGCCCGAGCCGCACCGGAGTTATTAAGAACAATTCGTCGCTAAATTATCCCATTGATTTCCTAAGATATAATTTCATTCGACTCGGGCTGACACGTGCTAACGCCCTTCAAACCGTCAGTCGGTTTCCGAGAGAAACACGCCATCGCTACACGTCGCCAAAATCAAATGCGCTTGCCCTGGGTAAATATTCAAAACGGGTTGACAAATAGAAATAGCGTTACTTATAATAAAAATTAACGATATGGTAACGTTAATGTAACACTCAACGCTCTGAATGTTGCAAGTAAAAATAAAATATTCAATAGGTGAACAGGTGGATTTCTGATATGAAAAATAAAACGGATAACATAATAGACCCCAGTTTCGCGAGTCTGCTTCTGGAGTCAATGGCTGATGGTGTGTTTACTCTTAATAACAAGGGAACCATATCATCATGGAATCCATCCATGGAGCGCATTACCGGCTATTCCGCGAAAGAAGCCGTAGGGAAAAGCTGTATACTGCTGAATTTCAGCCGTTGCTTTTCCGAAACCTGGCCAACAGATATTAACAAATGTGGGATTTACGAAAATGCTCGTATTGATGCGGTGGAATGCTTTCTGCGCCATAAAAACGGTAATAATATACCTGTGATAAGAAGCGCAAGATTGGTAACAGATGGTAGTAACTGTGTAAAAGGTGTTGTCGAGACCGTAACTGATATCACTGAACTGAAAAAGGCCCGACACAAAGCAGAGGATGCCAACCGTCGGCTGGGTGAAATCCATAAGTTTGACAATATCATCGGTAAAAGTCGTGCCATGCAACATCTGTTCTTAGCTATAAAAGCGGCTATTCCAAGCGAAGCAACCATCCTCCTGCAAGGTGAAAGCGGTACAGGTAAAGAGCTGGTTGCCGGTGCGATTCATTACAACAGCGATCGATACAAAATGCCCTTTGTAACGGTGAGCTGCAGTGCGCTTTCAGAATCCCTTCTGGAAAGCGAATTGTTCGGCCATGTCAAAGGCGCTTTTACCGGAGCTGTTCGTGACCGTGTGGGCCGCTTTGAAGAAGCCGACGGTGGGACCATATTTTTGGATGAAATAGGTGAAATTAGTCCTTTTATTCAGGTCAAGCTGCTTCGTGTGCTGCAAGAACGGGAAATTGAGCGGGTCGGTGACTCGAAAAAATGTAAAATCGACATCCGAATTATTGCGGCCACGAATAAAGATCTGTACGACCTTGTCAAGAGGGGACATTTTCGTGAAGATCTCTATTACCGGCTTAAGGTGTTTCCGATTTATATCCCTCCGTTACGAAAAAGGAAAGAAGATATTCCGCTTCTGACCAGTCATTTCATAACTGATCAGAATAAAAAAACAGGAAAAAAAATCAACGGTGTTTCGCAGTCTGCAATGAGAATTCTTATGGACTACACCTGGCCCGGCAACGTGCGCGAGCTGGAAAACGCCATTGAGCACGCCTTTGTACTTTGTAATGATGAGCACATCGATATTTTTGACCTTCCTGTCGAAATACGCCAGATTGAATATCATCCTCCTGAGCCAAGTCCGGTTGGCCGGCCGTCACCTTCTTTATCTCCACGGAAAAAGCTTTCCCGAGAAAAACTGCTTGAACTTCTTAATGAATGCGACTGGAATAAGGCTGAAGTTGCACGTCGAGTGGGTCTAAGTAGAACCGCAATCTGGAAGTATATGAAAAAGTGGGATATTCCCCTTCAACCGCCGTCAAATTAACCCTATGGTTTTGCATGAACAACACATCAGAATTGAGACCTTTGCAAAACGCCCGACTTCCGGACAGGTTTTATGCCATACTTCTTGATCTGGCTCCAGACGCTTGTTCTGGATATGCCCAGAATTCGTGCTGCCTCTGATTGGTTGCCGCCGGATTGCTTCAAGGCATCGATGAGTCGTTGCTTTTTTATTTCATCCAGACCTACGGATGTTGGTTCGCCGGTTTCATGGGTAGGGTCCATGTGCAAAATATTGGGCGGGAGATGCTCAGGACCAATCATCGGTCCCTGACAGGCAACAAAGGCGTATTCAAGGGTGCTTTTGAGTTCCCTTACATTTCCGGGCCATGAATATCGGATCATAAGATCTAAGGCGTCATTGGCAATGCCTCGGATTCTTTTTTCGCTTTTAAGACAAATTCTTTGGAAGAATGACTCGGCCAAGAGCGGAATATCGCTGGTCCTTTCTCTCAATGGCGGAACCCATATGGGAACCACATTTATCCGGTAATAAAAATCTTCTCTAAAAGCACCTTGATCTACAAGCTGTTTTAGATCCTTGTTTGTTGCCGTGATGATTCTAACATCAATCCGGATCGGGCGGTGATCCCCCACTCGTTCAATGGTCTTTTCTTCAAGCACGCGTAGAAGTTTTACCTGGGTTGAAAGGGGTAAATCGCCAATTTCGTCCAGAAAAATATCTCCGGCATGAGCAGCTTCGAATCTTCCGGTTCGACTCATAAAAGCGCCGGTGAAAGCGCCTTTAACATGGCCGAACAATTCGCTTTCCAGGAGCGATTCATTCAGTGCCGCACAGCTGACCTTTACATACGGCTTGTTTTTTCGAGGACCGCTTTTATGAATTGCCCTCGCGACAAGCTCTTTTCCGGTCCCACTTTCCCCAAAAATAATGACCGGCGCATCCGACTCACAAGCGTTTGTAATCATGGCAAATACCTGTTGCATCGGCATTGATGTTCCAAGAATACCATAAAATTGATCTTCTGTTTCGAGTTCTCGCCGAAACGTCTCTATTTGGGTTTCTTTTTCAATGAGGTCCGTAATATCGGTTATGGTTTCAACAGCGCCCGTTATATTACCTTTGCCGTCCAAGAGAACCGAAGC
>JASFHC010000318.1:0-3251 GCA_050123435.1 Desulfobacterales bacterium | reverse complement strand
GGGTTGATGTTCAGTATTAAAATTATAACGGCAATCAAAAAAATCGGATAACGTGACTTTAATAAAACATATCTGAGTCTTTTGTTGTTGAAAATCTCGTGTATCCGATCCATAACAGTATTGACCATTTTACCTCCCATAAACATAACCTACCAAAAAAGCTCTCCCTCAAACTGACACGTTTATAATCTCAGAAAGCCAATTCTCACACAATTTTCATCAAGATTTTGCGCAGGCTGTCTCTGATAAATCTGATTCCTCTTTCCACATGGCTCCGATGCGCATACTGTGTTTTTTCTTCCAGGGTCAAAGTTTCAGGTGCATACCGCATCTTCAGTTTGATAATGGCAAAGTCATCATCCAAAACAAATCTCAGATAGATGCGATTCAGCGGAAAAAGTCTACATTCTTTTTTTGATATGGAAGCGCTCCAATCTACGATGTAAGGTCGGCCGTCATGTCCCACCAAGACATTGGCGCCGTTTTTTAAATCACAGTGTGCAAGGCCCTTTTTATGGAAACTATCAACGATGTTTTTTAAATCATCAAAAAAAGTATCTGATAATTTTATATTCTTATTATGCTTTTTCAAAGGTCGGCTGGGTATCTCTTCAAGTAGCAAAGCAAGCCCATCAATAACCCCATAGTAAGTGGGAATCCCCTTAAGACCTTTCAGCTGTTTATACGCCTGGTGTTCACGCCATATCAGAAATCTCCCGATTATGTTTCGGTAAAAAAACTTACTATTGCTGAAGTCTTTTACAACGGACCGTTTCCCCTTTTCTTCCACAACCCAGATCACAGGCCTTGTGTTGGATGAATGCCTCAGAATTTCAGAATGGTTTTCGGTCAGGCTGGAAAGTTTTAAAGATTCTAACATGTTAGCTTATGATCTCAAACTGATACGTTTGTTGGCTTTTTCTTGATATTTTTTACTCTATTCATTACTTTAAAAAAACAAGTGTACTGAAACATAAAAAAACAAGGTTCGCAACCCAAGCAGCCATGAAAGGGGGAAGTATTTCTCCGTATCCAAGGGATAGGCAAAAACTGTAAAAAATCCAATAAAAAAATGCCATACAAATACCATAGAATATACTAACCGAAAGACTCCCCTTCAGCTTACTTCTACTTGAAATGCCCGCCCCCACCAGGCACATGATAAAACTGACAAAAGGAAATGCTAGTTTGGCATACAGATCTACTTTGTATACAGAAGCATCGTACCCTTCGTTTTCAATATCTTCAATATATGCATACAGCTCCAGCAAACCCATTTCCTCTGAGTTCTTGACCACCCTCTTTATATCCTCGGGTAAAAAATCGAACGGTTCCTCCCGTTCTTCAAGGAAGGTAACTTGGTAATGGGCACTTTCTTTATCAAGCTTTTGTTCCATAATATCGTAGAAGATCCATTTCCCATTTTTGAAGACGCCCTTTTTAGCGTCAACCCGGCGAGTTAACCTGAAATCATTATCAAAAAAATTAAGTGCGACCCCTAAAATACTACTGTTTGCGGGATTATAATATGTAATATGACATATCACACGGTTACCCTTAATCCAAATATTCTTCCCTTTAGATATAACGGCAGATTTTTTTTTAACCTCCGTATTCCAAATCCTGTTTGCCTGACTTATGGTAATCGGCACAATCAACTCTGATAATAAAAAAATGATAATGCTTAGTAATAGCCCTATCAACACAACCGGTCCTAAAAGGTAGGTGATACTTACACCGCTGCTTTTTAAAGCGATGATCTCATTGTTCTTGTTCATCAGACCGAAAACGATACTAACCGCTAGAAGAATACCAACCGGCGCTATTTGAGCAATTACCGACGGTATTTTAAGCTGATAAAAACTTATAATTTTTGAGAGTGGAAGATCTGCTTCTAAAAAATTATCTATCCTTTGAAAAAAATCGACCGCCAAATATATTCCGACCACCGTTAATAAAACAATGCCAAAGTATTTAAAAATCTCCTTGGTCAGATATTTTTCAATTAAGGACATCATATCAACAAGTTAAAAATTAAACTAACCCCCTCTGATTCCGGATAGGCGCGACGTAATCCCTTTTAATAGATTCGAAATAGGAACGATCCTCATTTGCCGCTCATTGGCTGTTTTAACAAGAAGATACAGTCCTAAACCACCCATCACAATATTCGGAGACCACATTCCCATGACCGGCGGACAGAAACCTGTTTCACCAAAAACCAACCCTGCAGTTAACAACAGGTAATAAATCAAAAAGAAAATCATTCCCAGCACCAAGCCGAATGATTTTTTTGTAGACCCGGATTGTATGCCTAATGGAACCGCCAGAAGTCCTAAGGCAAAACATGCAATTGGAATTGAAAATTTTTTGTGTAACTCCATAAGTGTATTATAATATTTATTGTCTCTCCGGGTACTATTGTTCAAATAATTCCGCAATTCAACAAGATTCATCTCTTTTATGTGTTTCCTCCCTTTTTTAAAGCTCGAAGCCGCCTGTTTAATATCCAGCCGAATCTCATAGGTCTCAAAATCAATGTAATTTGTCGATCTGTTCTTAACATCAACCTGATATATAACGCCGTTGTAAAGCAATAAACGATAAACATAATCGTCCGGCTCGCTGGATAGTTTTCCCCTCGGCGCCACCACGGTGCTGACAATATTTTGAGTTCTTTTGTCTTCAATGAAAATATCCTGAAGTTCTTTAGTCTTAGGATCTACTTTGTTCATGTAAAGCACCACGTCTTCGAAATTGTCATTGAATGTTCTGTCCTTAAGTCCAATTTCGAGATTGGATGAAACGATCTTGTATGTCAGTTCTTTGAGAGATAATCTTCCCCACGGCATTCCATATATTGTCATAAAAAGTGTAAGCAAACACCCGAGTAGACAAAACAACATTGCCGGTGGCAGCAATCCGTAGATGCTCATGCCACTGGTTTTTAGTGCAACAATCTCATTGTCTCCGGACAATCGGAGGAAAGTAAGAAGAACCGCTATCATGACAGACATGGGTATTACATAGGTAAGAAAATATGGGGTTGAATACGCAAGCATTATAAGGACCGTAGACACACCCACACGGTAATTTACAACCATGTTCGTCACTTTAAGCATCTCTACCATCAGAAAAACGAAAGTAAAAAACATCAGATTGATGACAAAAGGAGGAATCATCTCTTTGAATACATATCGATATATAATGGAACTGATTTTCATAAAAGGTTCAGGGAAGCTTGTTTGTAA
>JASFHC010000317.1:0-3263 GCA_050123435.1 Desulfobacterales bacterium | reverse complement strand
CCAAAAGTACTTGTCCCCAGGGTTTCAAAACCCTGAATATCTCTTTCAGTATCCTCAAATCATCCCGGACGCTTTCAAAATATCCGAAACTGTTACCGAGCATTGTGACCACTTCAAAACTATCCGGAGAGAAAGGAAGTTTTCTGGCATCCCCTTCTCTGAACTTGACGTTGAGATTTTCTTTTTTTGCCGATGTCTTAGCTTTCTGAATCAGATAACGGGATCGGTCCAATCCTTCAACTTTATACTTTCTTCGAGCAAGTTCAAGCACATGTCGGCCCTGACCGCAGCACAAATCAAGGATTGTATCCTCCGTTGCCACATTTAATATTTTTGAAAACAAATCGACTTCTTTACGCGTAATATTTAAATCTTCGACAACATCCGCGTCGGTTTTAAGGTAAAGTGAGTTAAAAATGTTACGCCACCAGTCCGGTTGAACATAGTCTTCAAGAGAATCTACAGGTCCTAATACCATCGGCGTTTGATTCGATTTTTTTTCCCGCGTTAAAGGTTTGTCGGGTATTTTCTTTAATTGTTTCATGCCTCTCCTTTTATGTGACGTTTGACATAAATCCGGTATCATTGAAAAAACATAACGAATGCTTTAACTCTTGTAGGTTAATGGCTTTGCCTTGACTGTCACGTTTAGCCCAATTTATTCCATAAGAATTTCCACCCTTTGGGCCAACTTCTATAATTGAACTGAATCGCCGCATAATTCCGACAAGCCAAATAAAATGTCAGCTTATCAGCAATTGTTGTGCCAAATGATTGAAGGGTCGGGGAGTTTTTATTTAAAGCCTTAAATTAAGAGGAATGAATGTTTAGATAGAGACGCAGTTGGTAGAATTTCCACTTTTTTTCAACAATCGGACTGAGTGTTAAAAACCGCGATACGAATACCTAAAATTCATGGATAGGAATTCCAAAGTCCGATTTCAGCCGTATCGGAACTCATAATTCCGAATTAGCGGGTTTTGGACAAATCTGCCAAAGTGCCCGTTTTTTTTAGGCTATTTTCTTGTTTTTGAGTCTTTGATTTGCCCATCTTTTACCGGCTGATATAATTTGTCTTGCCGGTTATAAGAGCATATTATAGATTTTTAATATAATTACAGATGGTTATATATTTTGGCATAAAGTTTGCTTTTTATCAGCGCATATTCGCATTTCAGCGTATTAATCCAAAAATAAGGAGACAAATCTATGAAAAAAATTTTTCCCAGTTTTTTAATCGCAATTGCAGTGTTGTTGGCTTTTTCAGTGTTTTTTTCAAGCCCGGTAATAGCAGCTGAGCCCACTATGGTAACCATTGTGGGCGAAGTCAACGACCAATACCAGATCGTCGCCAAAGACGGCACGATCTATGAGATAGCGGATACGGAAAAGGGCAACGAAGTTTTACAATTTATCGGATCAGTTATTGAAGTAACAGGCCAAGTTGAGGAAGAAGATGGTGTTAAAATTCTTGATGTACAATCCTTCAAAGCCAAGGATGAATGATGTTTCTATATTGCAGTTCGTTTCAAATCACTTTCAAACTTTGCCGATACTTGGTTGCATCTAAAGATTGCGTAAAAGAATAAAATCGCACCCCATCTCGGAGAGTATGTCTCGCATATCTATCAGCCGGAGCTTAGAAATAAGTCTCCGGCTGAAATTTTTGAAGTTATCTGAATACCAGCTGAAATAGGTTTTTGGCAATGCTTTGTCCTAGTATGAATCAAAAGATCTACAAGAATCTCGCCAATTGATAAAAGGAAATTCCATCATGGATTACTCGCGTGTATGAAATTGCCTTTACCTGCTAGTTGCCATCATATCCCTTGGCACATTGGGTTATGCATATTTTGAATCCATGTCAATCTTTGATGCCTTTTACATGACGCTTATCACCATCAGCACGGTGGGCTTCTCGGAGATAATAGGTTCCCGGAAGATCGGCGTTTGGGTGCGCAGATAAATATTTTATTGGTAGGACTGCAATGTTTGTGATATTTTGAGAAATTCAGGCCATATATTTTACTTCCGGAGGACGAAAGAAGCATGAAAAAAATCATTATCAATACAGGCGGAGGAGATGCGCCAGGATTAAATGCAGTCATTCGGGCCATCGTATTGTCCGCCATCAACAGGGGCTGGGAAGTTTACGGCAGCCGCTTTGGCTACCGGGGCCTGCTAGAAAACGATCATCTCGTTCATCTTGACCGTGACGCGGTTCGGGGTATTACTCATCTGGGAGGCACCATTTTGGGCACAACTAACAAAGGGGATCCTTTCAACTATCCGGTGAAAACAAAGAACGGTGTTACATTGGAGGACCTTTCCGGACAAGTTGTTGAAAAGTTTCACAAGTACGGATTTGAGGCCTTTATCGTGATCGGCGGCGACGGATCACTCCGGATCGCTCAACGCTTCTTCGATTTGGGCCTTCCCATTGTTGCCGTGCCCAAAACCATCGATAATGACCTGAGCAATACCGCCATAACATTTGGTTTTGATACGGCGGTAACCACGGCAACCGAAGCTCTGGATAAGCTTCATTCCACGGCAGAGGCCCACGAACGGGTTATGGTGGTCGAGGTCATGGGCCGATATGCCGGATGGATCGCCCTGAATTCGGGTGTGGCGGCAACAGCGGACGTCATCCTTATTCCGGAGATTCCTTTTGATATTGAAAAAGTTTGCCGCAAAATCATGGAACGGGAATTGCAGGGCAGACGTTTTAGCATCGTTGTCGTTGCCGAAGGTGCCAGATCCATGGGTGGAAATTTGACCACGACCACCGACAAAGTGGAACCCGGTCGTCAGGAAGTTCATCTGGGGGGAATTGCAGCTAAAGTAACCGATCAAATACGCGAAATCACCGGAAAAGACTGCCGGTCTATTGTTTTGGGACATTTACAGCGCGGCGGTTCACCCACGACCTTTGATCGATTGCTTTCCCTGCGTTTCGGGACGGCCGCCGTCAGGTTTGTCGAAAAAGAAATGTTCGGTTATATGGTGGCCATCGATTCGCTGGATATCAATGCTGTCCCTATTAAAGATGCGGTCGAACGAACCAAGTTTGTGCCCTTTGACTGCGACACCATGGCCGCGGCCCGTGATCTTGGTATTTCTTTCGGCGATTGAAAAAGAGTATTGTAAATGAGGAATGTGAAATGGGAGCGAGATGAAAGTTTTCAAAAAAATCATGGTGGCGTGCGATCTGTCAAAATATTCGTTTCAAGCCATCAAACACGCTACCGAACTGGCTGAGA
>JASFHC010000316.1:0-3267 GCA_050123435.1 Desulfobacterales bacterium | reverse complement strand
TATAATCGGCTCGCCCCTGGGAAGATGAAATATTTCTGCTCAGTCGGGCGGGAAGTTTAAATTTTTTTTTGTGTTTAATGGAAAGGCCGCTGATTTGCTCAATGAAGGGTTTAACCACAGCTTCGAAGACCACCATGGCTGAAACCACTTGTCCGGGCAAGCCCCAAATGGCATGATGGTGTGATTTGGCGAGAATCGTTGGTTTGCCCGGGCTTATAGAAATGCCGTGTACAAGGATTTGAGCATCAGGAAGTGCGGTAATCACCTCGATGGTAAAATCGCGGGTACCCACTGAACTTCCCCCTGAAATCAATACCATATCTGATTCTTCGAGAGCCAAGGTGCATTTTTTCAAAAGACCATTAAAGTCGTCCCGAACAATTCCGAAGGCAACCGGATCAGCCCCGGCATTTTTCACGAGACCGGAGAGGGTATACATGTTTATATCCCGAATTTGGCCGGGACCAGGCCGTTCATCAATGGGAATAATTTCATCTCCGGTAGAGATAATGCCGATTACCGGTTTTTTGTAAACCCTGACCTTCTTTTGGCCGAAGGCGGCCAGAAGTCCGGTTTCCTGGGCTCTGAGTCTTTTCCCGCCCGAAACCAGGACATCGTTTTTAGTTATATCCTCGCCTTTTTCAAGAATATTCTGTCCGGGAGCAACGCTTCGGTATACCTCGATACTTGTGTCATCCACCGCTTCCGTGTGTTCTATCATGATAACACTGTCGGACCCTTCCGGCAACATGCCTCCGGTTGAGATCCCTGCGGCTTGCCCGATTCCGACGGAGAAAGCGGGAGATTCTCCCATAATGACAGAGCCTACAACAGAAAGATATGCGGGATTTGTTTCCGATGCGCCAAAGGTCGAGGAAGCACGGACCGCATACCCGTCCATGGTGGATCGCGTAAAATCAGGAAGGTCCATGTCTGCATCAATATCTTCGGCAAGAACCCTTCCGGCTGCTTCATTGAGCGACACTTCTTCAGTTTCAACCCGAGGAAAATCAGATGCGTACTCCAAAACCCTTTTTAAATCCGTAACCTTGAAAAATTCTTTCATAATCAACAAATACTATGCTACTCTGTATCACCTGAACAGACTTAGAGACCTTTGCAAAACACCCCCAAATCAGTAACAAGCATCATGATGTTTTTTTTACGCAATGTTTTTGTCTAAAAAGAACGGCAGTTTTTAACGAAATTTCGAAGTCCCTAAATATAGTATAATGGCCGTTTATGTGTCAAGGAATCGGCCATGAAATCTTCACATTTGAACATAATAAGATACAAGACAACATGAGACTTTAGAAAATATCGTTTTCTCCTTGATAAAATTAGTTTTTTTATTTAAATGACTCCGTATGGGTTATATCTTCGATTTTAATGACGCTGTGGCCTACGAAAAATGGTTTGACAATCCTCATAACCGGTTTGTAGCCGAGCTGGAAAGCCGACTTATGCTCGACTTGCTCAAGCCTGCAAAAGGGGAAAGTGTTTTGGAAATCGGTTGCGGAACCGGTGTCGGCCTTCTGACATTTATAGATGCCGGAGTACAGGTTACCGGACTGGATCCATCTCCTTATATGCTTGATATTGCATTAAAAAATGTAGGGGATCGGGCGGACCTACACCGTGGTTTTGCAGAAGATCTTCCCTTTGAAGATAACTCCTTTAACCATGCCTGTTTTATTACCACCCTGGAATTCGTCGAAGATCCCAAACGAGCGCTTGAAGAGGCAAGCAGAGTTGCAAAAGACAGGATATTCCTGGGAGTACTAAATAGTTATTCGGTCAAAGGAATTCAGCGCAGGGTCAAAGGAATTTTTACCAGTACCATATATAATCGGGCTCATTTTTTCAGTATCTGGGAGCTTAAACAGACAATCCGGTCTCTTTTAGGTGATGTGCCCATATCATGGCGTACCGTATGTCATTTCCCGGCTGCAACCAGCTGGATGACCCGCAGGCTGGAACGGTCCGCCATGCTGCAAAGATGCCCTTGCGGAGCTTTTATCGGCATGGTAGTAACCCTTGTTCCCCGTTTTAGAACCCGGCCCCTTGCCGTGCCTATTAAAGCAAAACATACCACCGGTGCGGCGGCCGGTTAGGTAGGGTCAAAAGTCTCGTTAAAGGATAAAGAGTAAAGGCTGAAGGTTTAACTTCGGGTCAGGAGGCCCAATTATGGAGGCTTATTTATATGAACAGCTAGAAGAGAACAAGGTTAAATGCAGTCTTTGCAACCATCGGTGCGTCATAAAAGAGGATCGCCGCGGAATATGCGGTGTCAGGGAAAACTGTGGAGGGGTTCTCAACACGCAGGTTTACGGGAAGCTTATCGCCCGCCACATCGATCCGATCGAAAAAAAACCGCTTTTTCATCTTATGCCCGGAAGTCTTTCCTATTCCATAGCAACCGTAGGATGCAACTTTAAATGTAAATTCTGCCAGAACGCAGATATTGCCCAGATGCCGTCGGACCGCAACGGGATGATTGCAGGTGACCACTTCTCACCCGATGATATTGTTGATGCGGCGTTAAAGGGGGGGTGCAAAACCATAGCCTATACCTATACCGAACCCACCGTTTTTTTTGAATTGGCCTATGATACCGCAAAGCTTGCTCACCAAAAGGGAATTAAAAATGTGTTTGTCACCAATGGATACATGACCGCCGAAGCCCTTAATATGATAAACCCGTACCTTGATGCGGCCAATGTTGACTTAAAAGCCTACACCGAAGATTTTTATAAAACATATTGCGGGGCCAAACTGGCGCCTGTCAAAGAGACGTTAAAACTGATGAAGTCTCTGGGTGTTTTTGTGGAGGTTACCACATTGCTTATTCCGGGATTGAACGATGCCAGGGATGAACTTGAAGAATTGGCAGCCTTTCTAGCGGGTTCTCTGGGTACGGAAACCCCCTGGCATATCAGCCGGTTTCATCCCACATACCGGCTGACGGATCGACCGTCAACGCCGGTTAAGACTCTGGTGATGGCTCGTGAAATCGGGATAAAGGCGGGCTTAAAATATGTTTATACCGGCAATGTGCCCGGTGAAAACGGAGAGAAGACCTTCTGTGATCAGTGCGGTAAGCTTTTGATTGACCGATGGGGGTTTTATGTCAGGCAAAACCTGATCAAAAACGGTCAATGTTCCTACTGTGGTGCACATATTCATGGCGTGGGGATGTGATCTCAGTTAAAAGTTGCAGGTGTTTAAAATTGAAAAAAAACAAAAAAAACCACTGATCAGTGTCAT
>JASFHC010000315.1:0-3278 GCA_050123435.1 Desulfobacterales bacterium | reverse complement strand
AGTGCCTAAAGTGAGCTAAAGTTGAGGAACGCGCTTTCAGCGCGATCAATTATAATTAAAATGGATAGAATACCTTAACTTTAGGCACTTTAGATCACTTTAGGCACTTTAAACTTTTGCATAAGTAGAATGAATAAACCAAAATATAAATACGTGACCGTATTTACAAATACATGTACTAAGCTGTATAAGAGAAACGCTCCTGCTGCTGACTTTATTGCGAAAGGAATTTTAGTTAAAAAATAAAAGCGACACTCACTTGACACATGAAGTTTTTATACATATTGTAGCCCGGAAAATTTTTGGAATGGAAATTTATGAACTCGTAAAAAGTCAAAATTAAGACGGCAAAGTAAAAAGTTCAAGTTCAAGGCGCTGCGAATTTCTTGGAATGAGGCGTACTTATGTACGCTGCAGTGAACACGAAATGAAGCACAACTCAGAAATCGGACTTTTTGCAACGTCATCAAAATTAATCTCGGGGAGTTTCGCAATAATGCATTCATTAGATGGTGTAGAAAAAGATCAGAGCAAAATTTTTGTTGAGAACGATAACAGGGACGAACGAAAGATGCTCGCGGATCTTGGATATTCGGAAAAAGCCATATACTACTATCTTGAAAAACCGTATATGGGCACTTTGCCGGATGCTGACCAGGTGTCCGAGATGCTCGGCACATGCGGAGATACATTGAAAATCTTTCTTAAAATAGATCATGACACAATAAAAGATATTCGCTACCAGGTGCTTGGCTGTCCGGGTGCGATTTCCGCGGCCATGGCTTCTGTTGATCTCGTAAAGGGTAAACACCTTGAGTATGCTCGGAATATTGATGACGGCGATGTTTTCAACCAGCTTGAAGATGTTCCTGCAAAAAAACACCACTGCATACAACTGGCGGTAAAAGCGCTTCACAAGGCTATCGATGAATATAAAAACGGAAACGGTTGCCACGAAAATATGAATTGTCAGTCCATTTGCTCTACGCCGGGGGAATGCTGTAAAAATTAAGGTAGGTCCCGCCCATCCGGGTGAGCTGGGGCTGACCAGACGATTTGATCCGTATCATCTTTAATGGTTATATTGGGCAGGCCCTTTTCATCAAATGCAATCCACGCACTTCCCCTGTTTCCCACCAGTTTCATTACCGGCTCTATGCCCAATAGCTCCAAACTTGCGCGGGGCATGTGGTTCTCGTCGAAGAAAGTCATTAACGGAGCATCGGGGGCTGCTGAAAGGGAAACCCGTTCCTTTCCATTACTGTCTATAATACTGAAGGACTGGAATACACCTTCCCGGGCGTTGACTTTGGAGGAACGCATTTCATATTCCAGCTGCTTGAAACGGGCGATAACAATAGCTGCGGCAATAAATATCGCGACGGGCAATACCATTGCCTTAGTTTCAACACTCAGTCGCTCATAGTAAGCGCCAAGGAGCACAAGCAAGAGGACAAGCACGAATGGTTTCTTCCAGTCTTTTTTCTGAGTCATGTTTCATCCTCCTCAGTGAATGGGATTCGATATTTAAATTCTTCATGGATTATCTGGAGAGACCTCTGAAAAACGCCCTCTTTTGTTCAAGGCCAAGGAAGGCGAAAATTTTAACCACAGACATACATTTAAGTATTTCGAGGATTAAAATTTGAGGCTGACGCCGGAATTGGACAAAAGAGGGCGTTTTTCAAAGGTCTCCCGGGTTTGGCATCGGCGCCACCCTATCCCCGCCTAAAATATAGCCGCCGTCCAGCCGTAAAACACTTCCGGTCATAAACGGTGCGTCTTTTATCATAAAAATTACTGCGTTTACCACATCTTCTATGGTACCGGTACGTTTCAGCAACGTATGATCATAAAGAGCAGCTTTTTGTTCATCGCTGAGCAGACCCCAGCCCCTGGTCTTTGCACCATGCCGGGTTTCAACAAAACCAAGCATAATTTCATTAACGCGAACCTCGGGTGCTCCCATGCGGGCCCAGGTTTCGGTTAAAAGGGAAATACCTCGGTTTGCAGCGGCATACCCCTCATTGAATATGTAACTGGCCGGTCCGGACCGTCCAACGATGCCAGCAATGGAAGAAAAATTTATGACCACTCCGTCTCCGGAGGCCTTTAGATAGGGAAGGGCTGAATCGAAAATCCATCTTTTGGCGCGCAGGGTGGTGGCCATTTCAAGATCCCACTGATCCTGAATATACGGCCCGTGAACCACGGGCCATCCACCGCGCTCGATATTATTTATCAAAATGTCCAGGCGGCCGAAATGATCGATAACTTTTTTAATAAGTCCCTGAATCTTTTCGGTGTTAAGCAGGTCGGTTTTGATAATCAGATAATCCTGCCCGGTTTTGGCAAAGTCCTTTTGTAGTTCTTCCAGATGTTCTTCCCAGTCGAAATAATTTAAGGCGACCTTAGCTTCTTTCCGTGCGAGGGCCAGTCCTATGCCTTTTCCGATCCCTTTTATGGCGCCGAGCACTAAGGCTACTTTGTTTTTGATTTCCATGTTTTTTTTGACAGGATTTACAGGATAAATTGGATTTTTTATTTTTTACCGTTTCTCCGTCTTGTCACATTTTACCAAAAAGGGTGTGCTTTATCCATTGAAAGCCCAGCTTTAACAGTTCAACATCGTCATTCTTTGCTGAATCTAAAGTACCGGAGTCGATGTCCCGGTCACCGAGTATTCCCTGGTCAAATATATGGGATCTGAAATTATCCAGATCATAACATGCCAGGTGAAACATGAGCCTGGATTTGATATCCAACGGACCGGGAATCAAGCGATTTTTGAGGCTGATGATTTCCATCATCAGATCGTTCATCTGATTATAGGCGGAAATTTCCTGATCTTCTATCCATTCTCGAACGGTCCAGATATCTTCGTTTTTAAATCCCAGACAATGGGGCTCTTTTAAAAGAAAATACTGTTCGGTTATGACGCCGGTGTCTCTGGATCGTGATGCTACGCGAACAAGGGGATACGTCCGGCACGATGACGGCCGATCTTCATATATACTGCATCCGGACGGACCCACAAACGGGCATTTTAACTCCTTAAACGGATCTGTTTTGAAGGTGATGACCGGAAGCCCGGTTTCGGGGCCTGTGTGCTGAGAAGTATACCGCTCGAGAAAAAGGTTGGATGGCAGACCGAGTCGGTTTTTCATGCGTAATATATCGTACGGGAAGAGAAACTGGTTAAGATCCCGGCAGCATTCATTGAAACAAGGCACTTTTTTTGAACATGAAAATTTAAACGTATCGTTCAATGACAGCGG
>JASFHC010000314.1:0-3367 GCA_050123435.1 Desulfobacterales bacterium | reverse complement strand
TTTTGCTATCCATCATTTTATGAAGGTTTTGGCTTACCTCTTATAGAAGCGATGGCCTGTGGAACTCCGGTGGTTTTTGGAAATAATTCTTCAATGCCGGAAATTGTTGGTGATGCAGGCTTAAGCTGTAACCCTGACAGTCCGGAAGATATAATGATAAAACTCGAAGAAATTTGTACAAACGCTCATTTACGCTCTTACTTGTCTCAAAAATCAATTAAACGGGCACGGGATTTCAGCTGGACAAAATGTGCTGAAGAAACTCTGAATTTATATGAGAGGATAATACACCATAAAAGAAATAACTGCTGAACCCAGTGTATATAATCATTTTGTGTTTTTATAGATATAGCTGTAACTACTTGCTATTAAAAATGTTTATGAATATCTTTCCAAATCGCTACCGACCATTTCTATAACTAATTCTTTGAACATTTTAGCCGGTTGCCAGCCTAATTTTTGATGTGCTTTAGATGCATCTCCCTGAAGAATATTAACTTCTGACGGCCTATATAAATCATCGTCAATGACTAAATATTCATGATAATCCAAACCTACATAGTTGAACGCTGTTTCTAAAAATTCTCTAACCGAATGTGACTGACCTGTGGCGATAACAAAATCTTCAGGGTCTTCCTGCTGCAGCATAAGCCACATGGCTTTAACGTAGTCCCTGGCATGTCCCCAATCCCTTTTGGCTTCCAGATTTCCTAAACGGATCTCCTTTTCTATACCCAGCTTAATTTTTGCAACAGCAGTTGAAATTTTTCTGGTCACAAACTCAGCACCCCTTCTGGGTGATTCATGGTTAAACAAGATGCCTGATAAAGCAAATAAGCCATACGCTTCCCTGTAATTTCTTGTAAGTTCAAACCCGGCCATTTTTGAAATCCCGTATGGGGAACGCGGATGAAAGGGAGTGTTTTCAGTTTGAGGAGTTTCTTTAACATGCCCAAACATCTCGCTGGATCCGGCAAAGTAGAATTTACAGTCAGGTGCTTGCCTCTTTATGGCGGAAAGCACATAGTGGGTTCCGTTTAGATTGGTGTTAATTGTCGAAAACTCATCTTCGAAAGAGTATGAAACATAGCTTTGTGCAGCTAGATGATAGCATTCATCCGGTTTTATATCTGAAATAATATTGAAAATGGAGGCGTAGCTTTCCATGGATGCGCTATGGATATTTATTCTGTCCAAGATATGTCGTATACGCCACATTCTGGCCTGTGGGTCCTCTAAAGCAACACGCCTTACGATTCCATGAACTTCATATCCTCTTTCAAGCAATAATTCCGACAAATAGCTTCCATCCTGCCCGGTAATTCCTGTTATAAGTGCCTTTTTCACATTATCCTCCATTTACTCATTCATTTGATAAAATAGTGAGATTATATGCAATTACCTAAACATCGGTGTTGAGAGATTGCACCGGTCAATTTATTCAAATCACCAATACTTTCCCATAAATTCTCAGAATATCCTGATTTATTTTATTCCAGTTGTAAACGGTCTGTACTTTTTTCTTACCATTTAACGCGAGTTTTGACTGCTCAGATTTATTTTTAAGCAAATAAACGATTTTTTCGCTCAACGACCTGACATCATTATACTTTACTAGAAAACCGTTCACGCCATTTTCAACCACATCTCGCAAAGCATCTACATCTGTTGCAATCACAGGAGTTCCGCAAGCCATCGCCTCAATGGCCGCAAGCCCGAACCCTTCAAACACAGAAGGAATAATAACGACCGACACCTTGTTATACCATTCATTCAATGCTGAATCATCAATCGTACCTAGCAAATGAACATTTCTTTCCAAGCAATTCTTTCTGATAAAATTCTCAAGATATGATCTCAAAATGCCATCGCCACCTATAAACAACTGAATATCATTCAATTTCTCTTTTACTATGGGAATGGCTCTGATTAGAAAATCAATTCCTTTTCGCTGTTCCAGTCGGCCTATAAAAAACAGGCTGTTGGGAATTCTTTTTAAATGCAAAGGGAAAAAACGGCTTTGGTCTACTCCAATGGGTATGGTTTTACAACGCTTTAGATTCACGCCATAATGTTTGAGAATGATTCGCCGGGTCGAATCAGAATCACATATAAGATAATCTACCTTCTTGTACCCAAACTTTTCCCAAAAATATAAAACTTTCTTCCATTTTTGTGCTGAGATATATTTGGATTGCTGATAGTAGGTATGATGGACTGTATAAATAACCGGAACGGATGGTTTGTGAAAGAGAAAGAGACCTCCAGGACCTCCCTGATAATGAAGCAGGCTCAAATTAAACTTTTGAATCAGGCTTTCAATTATACGGCCAAGTTTTATCGAAAAGGTGATGTTTTTTCCAATACAACTGTGTGAGTCGGGAAATATCTGAATATAATGATCATCCCCAATATTCTCAAACGGTGAAAATATTAATAGATCATCATTAATTTTATCTCGGAGATTCCTGGCAAGGTCATAGACATATCTACCCTGACCCCAAGGTTTATATGGATATAAATCATGGGTAAATATACCGATGTTTTTCATCGTAGTCGGCCATCTATCATTTATGAAGACGAATCGTTTTAACCAGGCTTTTTAAAGAACGGAGCACCCGCCTGATTTCATCTATATCCTTTAAGTTAAAAAGTGTCTGTAAAACAAATTCCGGCCTAAAATAGAATTCTTTATACGCCCGGGATAGAATGTGTTCAAGTTCCGCTCTTTCCATATCCAGCGTTTTGACCACGGGTCCGAACGTCATATCGAATTCCTTAAAACTTTTGGCAAGTAAAATATCGTTGTCTTTTGCGTATTCATACAAAGAGGTCCCTGGATAGCACATATTGATCGAAAACTGCACTTGGTCGGGAGACAATTTTTTTGCAAAAGCGATGGTCTCTTCAATAGTCTTTCTTGAATCATAGGGAAAGCCGAACATAAAACCCCCCAGGGCCTGTATACCATGCTTTTTTACCCGTCTGAAATTTTCCTCGATCTGCTTCAGGGTTAATCCTTTTTTTATTTTGTCAAGCACATCCTGAGATCCGCTTTCCACTCCCATTCTAATCATTCTGCACCCACTCTTCTTCATCTCAGCCAGCATCTCGTCATCCAGATGATCCACTCGGCCGTTGCATGTCCAGATGAGACGGATTTGTTCCCGACGCAACCGCCGGCAAAATTCGATTACTCGCTTTCTCTTCGTTGTAAATGTACCATCATCGATATTCACTTCCTTGAGTCCATATCTTTTGATGAGATGATGGATTTCAAAAAAAACATTATCAAGACTTCGGAATCGCTGTTTATGACCGTACATACTTTGTGGCCAGAGGCAGAAAGTGCAATGGTAGGGACAAC
>JASFHC010000313.1:0-3369 GCA_050123435.1 Desulfobacterales bacterium | reverse complement strand
AATACTGAGTTTACCGAAAAACCGATTTGCCTTGCTTCCCGGGAGTATCAAAAGACAAAGCTAAAAGAAATTGATAAGTTGGATATTTCGGCGGATGAGAAATCAAGGCGTTACAAAAAGGTTATGGAAAAGACCTGTATCTGCGACCATCTTGGGAACGGAGCGCTTATTGACCTGGGGATAGCCCAAGAGAAAAATTCGCCCCAATCAATATGTCCCGGCCCTAATATTGAATGGTTTGATAAATTTTATACTCTGGAGGAGATGGTAGATCATATTTATGGAAGAGGTTCATCCTTGGTTTCATCCAAACGGCCGCATATGTTTGCCAAAGAAATTGTGATGTATGTGAACTATTTTGAAAGGATGGTGGCGGATTCTTCTTTAACGCCGAGTACAATAAAAGCTTTGCTGGAATTCAA
Organism: Desulfobacterales bacterium; assembly: GCA_050123435.1. Lineage (GTDB taxonomy): Bacteria > Desulfobacterota > Desulfobacteria > Desulfobacterales > UBA11574 > S5133MH16. Next base: position 2,947 of record JASFHC010000313.1, on the reverse strand, counting down.
GAACAATCTTGAAGCGGGGCTGGACTTTTGTCTTGAAATTGCGCATAAGCCACCAAACCCTGACGAAAATCTAGCCTCTATTTCAGTTGTTGTAGAACGGGAAAGAGTTCGCCTGAAATCTATTTGCAACGGTTTTGAAAAAAAAATAAACTGAAAGTAGAATATGGAGATAGATCAATTCTGGCATATTCTTAAAACCAACTTTGGTTATCATAGTTCCCGGAAACGTCGATTTCTCGTAAAAAAAATTCCCTTCTGGGCTACGTTCATTTATTATATTCAGCTCCTGAATATCATCCTGATAGAAAGTATAACCGCACGCAAGGGGACTTATGATCGGAAGACTTGGGCATGCGGTTCTCTGGGTGTTGTTAAAATTGTGGAATCTGCGGGTGGAAGGCTTCATATATCAGGCCTGAAGGGGGTAGTGGAGCATCAGGAACCGCTGGTTTACGTTGCCAACCATATGAGCTTGCTCGACACTCTGGTTCTTCCCTGCATTCTCCTTGCATTTAATCGCCTCACGTTTGTCGTTAAGAAAGGGCTGTTAAAATACCCGGTTCTCGGCTCGATTATCAGAGCTGTCCATCCCATCGCAGTTACCCGTCGGAATCCCCGGGAAGATTTGAAGTTGGTCCTAATACAAGGACAAAAATTGATTTCTCAGGGCTGTTCGATCATAATATTCCCCCAGGCCACTAGAAGCGTGGTGTTTGATCCCGCATCTTTTAATTCATTGGGAGTTAAGTTGGCGCGGAAAGCCCGGGTGGGTGTGGTCCCGGTTGCATTGAAGACCGATTTTCAGGGTAATGGAAGAATCTTTAAAGATATGGGTGCCGTGGACCCCAGTAAAGAATTATATATAAAATTCGGAGAACCCATACTTGTGAAAGGGAATGGGCAGGAGGCACATCAGCAAATCGTTAGGTTTATTACGGAGAACCTGACCGCATGGGGCGCAGCGATTAATCCAAGTATTTCATGAAGTGATTGTGGCATGCCCTAAGCATCCGTATCAGTCACTACGGGCATGGGGATTTTTATAAACTGAACCCCTTCTTTTTTTAATGTCTTTTCTTCCTCCTTGGTACTGACACCTCTGATGTTTCTCGGTTCTATAACGCCGTAATGCATTTTTAGGGCTTCTCTGGAAAAATCAGTTCCCACATTATCAAAATTTTTCTCTACAAAATCGACGATTTTTCGATTAATATCTGCAACATCTTCATTTTGCTCATAAAAATTTTGTAAAGATGAAGACGATTTTATGGCAAACGTCGAAGGGATCCTGGCAATGGACGTGCTCTCACAAATGGGGCATGAAATAAAACCGTTTTTTTTCTGTTCCTCGTATGTCTTTCCGTCTTCAAACCAACCCTCGAAGGAATGTCCGTTGATACATTGTAAATCATATGCTATCATAAATTAATACCGTTTTTAAAATAGATGGATTCGCAAAGGGTCGTGCTTATCACATTCCGGGCTTTAAGGTTCAAATTTTAGGCGATTAAATCAGGATGCTTTAACTAATAGTTAAAACTTTACATCTAAGATATACCACACCTGTTTAAAAGTCATTTTCTGTTTTTGACGAGATTGTCAAAATAGGCCTTTTATTTTCTTAATATTATAAGTTATCATATCTATAGGTATTTTTAAAGAAATTATTGACGGATCCGATTTTTTCAATACAAATTAATATTATGACACAGATTAATAAGGATTTTCTAATCATCGGCAGTGGCGTAGCCGGACTTAGTTTTGCCCTTAAAGTGGCAAAATTTGGCAGTGTTGCTTTGGTCACCAAGAAAGGAATCATGGACAGCAACACGTCACAGGCCCAAGGTGGCATTGCCTCTGTCTTTGACAAAGTTGATTCGTTTGATCTTCACATTCGGGATACGCTGGCTTCAGGGGATGGTCTATGCAACCGGGATGTTGTGGAGATGGTAGTTAAAAACGGTCCTGACAGAATTCGTGAGCTGGTCGACCTTGGTGTACATTTCAATTTGAAGAAGAAAAAGGGATCAGAATCCAAACCGCCTGATTTGGGTATTGATTTTGATTTAGGACGTGAAGGGGGCCACTCTCAAAAGCGAATTGTGCATGCCCATGACATGACCGGAATGGAGATTGAAAGTGTCTTGGTGGGCCATGTCAAAAATCACGATCGGATTACTCTGTTCGAAAATCATATCGCCATAGATCTTATTACTATTTCAACCCGTATGAAAAGGGGTCCAATCACTACGACCCATGAAGACTATTGTTGCGGAGCATATGTTCTTGACAGACAAACAAATCAGGTCAAAACTTTTTGTGCCAAGATAACACTTCTTGCGACCGGCGGGGCGGGCAAGGTTTATCTTTATACAAGCAATCCTGATATTGCCACCGGAGACGGGATTGCTATGGCATATCGGGCCGGCGCCACGGTGGCCAACCTTGAATTCGTCCAGTTTCATCCCACCTGTTTGTATCATCCGGATGCCAAGAATTTTCTTATTTCAGAGGCCGTGAGGGGTGAAGGGGCAATACTCATCGATTCTTCGGGTCACGCTTTCATGGAAAAATATGATTCTCAAAAGGATCTTGCATGCCGTGACGTGGTTGCCCGTGCGATCGATAGTGAGCTCAAGAAAAGCGGAGACGATTCCGTATTTCTCGATATAACCCACAAAAATGATGATTTCGTAAAAGAACGCTTCCCGAATCTATATGAAAAATGTCTCAGTTTTGGTTTTGATATGACCAAGGAACCCGTTCCTGTTGTTCCCGCCGCCCATTATATGTGCGGCGGCATCGCCACCGGCATGTTTGGCAGAACAGATTTGCATCGACTGTACGCCGTGGGTGAGACGGCTTGCACCGGACTTCATGGGGCCAACAGACTTGCAAGCAACTCATTGGTCGAGGCCCTGGTTTATTCCCATACAGCTGCTATACA
>JASFHC010000312.1:0-3373 GCA_050123435.1 Desulfobacterales bacterium | reverse complement strand
CCTTTCCCCGTGAAATGCGCGAGCTTATTTCAAAGAGAAATATCAGAATAATCGTCCTGGATGCAACCCGGGCTGCTCTCAAGCATCTCAAACGGAACCTGCCCGGTGCCATGATGCTGGGTCTTATAAACGGTGAGACAAAGATACTTCCCGCCGATGAATTCGGAAATAGGTTTCAAAACATACTTGAGCAAAAACTGGGACCCAAAAAGGGCCGCGAGATTGTTGAATCGAATATTTCACTTTTAAATGAAGGGGCAAAACGGGTGGCCTCAACACCCGAACAAAATGCCGGGGCATTTGCCGGGATTTCGGAAAGCCAGAAGCCGGCAACGGTAGTTAAACCCGAAGATTTTGGCAAAGGATTCGGAACTGCCGGTTTGCGAACCAAGCTTTCCCCAAAAGATGAGATGGGTACCATCAAGCCCGTTAATCTGATCAAAAATTATCAGAAACAATTTGACGAGGATATGGTTAAACCTATCCTGGAGGGTAAAAATGTTTCTTGGGATCGATTTTTGCCTGTGGTTCCGGCGGCTACCAGCAGATTCAGAGACATGAGCTATATCGGGACCCAGATACCGGTGTGGGATGCGAAAAAATGTATTGCCTGCGGCATGTGTGCTGCTTTGTGTCCGGATTCAGCGATCTATTCCACCATAACGGATAAGCCTATTCCGGATGATGCGGCCGACTATTTCAAAGTTTTCAAAAAACCGCCCAGAGGCATTTCCTGGGAGAGGTTTGCCGTGAACCTCAACGTTATTGATGCCGCCTGCAAAGGGTGCGGGGTTTGTTCCCAGGTCTGTCCGGTGAACGCATTTACTATGGTGGACAAATCAAAAGTAAAAGATACCGATTTTCTACCCGAAAAACACCAGGATCTTGACAATACTTACGATGCGGCCGGTGATGTGGACCGGATGGCCTTAAACCACCAGGTTCTCTTTGTTTTTTCAAAGCTTTATCCGGGTAAACACACGTTGTGTCCGGGCTGTGGCGAGGGTACGATCAACCTGTTGACCTTTTTTGCATTAGAAAGTTTGCGTAACAGTCCCAAAGGGATCGAGACCTTCTACCAGGGGATCAAGGTTCTGTCGGATATCAACCGACATGCCATAGATCATATGATCGACCGCGGATTCAGCATCTACACGATAAATTCCACGGGCTGCAACCAGGTTTCCGAACTGGTCAATCCGTTCAACACTCGGATTTACCAGTCGGGTCACTACGGTTTCGGTACGGCATCTGCTGCTGCTCTTGGGGCCAAATTTAGTATGGACCAGGCATATCATAACGCTTTTAACGATGTATTGACCAAAATTATCGTTTTTGCAGGTGACGGTGCCATTTACGACATCGGCAACGGTCCCTTCAATTATGCTCTGGGCGAAAACTTCGATGTCACCTGGGTGATTTACAATAATGAGGGATACATGAACACCGGAGCTCAGAAATCGGGTGCCACCCGCTTCGGTTGTGACAGATCTACATCTCCAATAGGAGTCAAACATGCCGGCAAGACCACCCTGCACCGGCGGATCGTCAGCCAGGCCACGGCAATTTCACATGTCTATTCGGCTAAACTAACCGTGGACAATCCGTTTTACGCCATCAAGATATTAAAGGAGGCCATCGCTTATTGCGGCCCGTCTGTGGTGGAATTTTTCTCGTACTGTTCACAGGGCCACCAGAGCCATGACTGGGCGGGTCCTTTAATCTCGAGGATGATGAATGAGGCCAGGAAATGGCAGATACAGGTTAGACGACCGTTCCATAAGCTTGACATCTCGGCCAATCCCGATCCTGACAAAACCTATCCGGCCAAAGGAAAATCGTTTAAAAAAGGTATCAAAAGAGAGCCGGCCACTTTCTATGATGTGGTGAGTATGCTGGGCCAGTACAATCGTCATATCAGGGTCCAGGAAGGTGACGTGATTCCTGAGCTTGTTTTTGTAAACGAGACCGTATCTCTTTTTAGATGGTTCAGAAACCAGTATCTGGCTGGCTATCGTGATACGATGCCGACTGAAGAGGAAGTAGAGCGTATAGTAGCAGAGCGTTACAAGATATAGCGAGACCTTTGCAAAGCGCCCCCTTACGAATTTATCAAAGTCGCTTGTTTTTTTAAATAGGGCGCAGGTTGTAACCATCTGTTTTTATTGCTATCATAAAACCATTTGTCCGGGAACCCCCGACGTTTGAGATAGGAAGGATTTTCAGCCCAGTTGATAAGTTCTAAATACGCCTCGTGGATTCTTCTGAAGGTATCTGTATCTCCGCCAAGGTCGGGATGGTGTTTCTTTACCTGAAGCCGAAATGCACTTTTTATTGTCTTTTCAAGTTTCGGAGAATTCAAATCCGACTTGCCAAGTTTTAAATGCATCAGCGATGCCTTTTTAACGGCGGGGATTTTTATTTCCGGTGGCATTACCGAAAAGAATTCAGGATCATTTCGCTTTGCTTTTTCGAATAAGAGACGAGTGGCAAGATAGTTTCGATTGGTTCGTTTTTTTTCGGCCCACCATGTATTTCCTAAAATATCGGACATAATACAGTAGTCCTCTGCAGGTTTTTTCCCGGAAGAACGAGGGTAGATAAAGCTATAGATTTTTTCAGAATTGTAAGGAAGAACATCCATAGCGATCATTGCTTCGGTAAAGTAAAAGGTCGCATAGCGGGTGTTTAAGGTCTTGAGCAAACCGGTTCTTAAATCAAGCGTGTACCTGAGCTTCTGTCGGCAATGTATGGAACAATACCTTCGCCGGCCAAGATTTTCAGTTGTACCGCAGGAGAGACATCGTCTTTTTATCTTATAATACGAACCGGATATGTTTTTTTGTACCGAATTTTTCATGAGAAATGTGATTTATAGTTACTTCTTGATATATCCCCATTCAACCAGACGTTGATACGCATATTTGGCCTTTTCGCCCTGGTTAACAATTTGAAGATAGTTATAATACTCGTTAGCCGATTCCTTGATGTGCTGCATCCCTTCAAGAGAAAATCCCTTAAAAAATATAATGTTAGGATTACCGGACAATAATTTTTCATAATATTTGAAGTCTTCATATGCTGAGGCATACTCTTTTTGCTTGATTTTGGCAAATCCGGCAAGATAATATGCCTGACCCTCCTGTGGATATACATTTTTTGCTTTTTCTGCAAAGGATCTGGCTTTGGCATATTGTTTCTTGGCCAATTGGCATTTAGACATCATGACAAGTCCGGCGTAGTCCTCAGGGGTTTTCCTCAAGGCTTTTGAAAAATGGATTTCGGCTTCACCATATTTGTTCTTGGCCATCAGGGTTTCGCCTTTTTGTAACTCTTCGATGGTTAATTTAATTTTCCGCAGTTTCGCCGTATG
>JASFHC010000311.1:0-3394 GCA_050123435.1 Desulfobacterales bacterium | reverse complement strand
ATATACTGTTTTTTCGTTAAGAGCCCTTGTGCATGAGTTTGTACGGTGTAGTTGCGGATTATTTATGGAGCGGTTTAGTTAAATAAACTCCTTGACCCCTCAAATCTCTAACTCTTGGAGGATACAATGTTTATCAGCAAAATAATGACCAGAAATGCCGTTACCATTGACATAGACGCTGATATCTCGCAAGCACGGAAAATAATGTCCGAAAATAACTTCCGCCATCTTCCCGTGGTCGACGAGAGTAATTTTCTCATCGGCATAGTTACGGATCGTGATATCAGAAGCGTCTCGCCGTCTTCCCATATAACCGGTGACAACGGTATGGAGGCATTCAAACGTTTTTCAGGGATTAAAATAAAAGAGATCATGACGGGAAATCCGGTTGCCCTCACTCCGTTGGACACCCTTCAAGACGCCCTTATCCTATTACAAAAAGAACGTTTCGGAGCGTTTCCCGTTATCGATGAGCAAAAAAAACTTATCGGTATTGTTTCCGTCCGTGATCTTTTACGCGAATTTGTCAATGTTCTGGGGTTAGAAGAACCCGGAACGCTTTTATGTATTATCGCGGAGAATAAAATAGGACAAATGAAGAAAATTGTCGATGCCATTACCGAGGAGCATGTTTCATTTGGCAGTGTTCTGGTGGCCAGATACTGGGAAAAAGGAAAACGGGCTGTTTTTCCATACCTTTTAACTCAAAACATTGCTCCGTTGAAAAGAAAACTAAAAAAGATGGGCTACACAATACTGAACCCAATGGATTGGTATATGGATCATTTACCCCCAAGATGACTGAAGAAAAACACAGATCCAAGAATCACGGTAACTTTCCGGATTCCCCGTACAAAGATCTTTATATATACTATCTTCAAGGTCGACTGAAGCCGAACAAAAAAATATTCATAACTAATTTTATCGGCAATTGGCAAGAAGATGAGTTCTCTTTTCTTTTCTTCTCCAAACCCTCCCGTAGTGAAGTGGAAAAACTGTTAACCTCACACCCGGAGCTGACCCTTGTCGACGAATTTTATATGACGTACGACCAATGGCAGGGAGGTAAGATCACTCCCTTTGAGGTCGGTCGGTTCCGCATCATCCCCTCTTGGCAAAAACAATGCAAACAAATGAACTCATGCCGTAACCAACTGTCCATCATTTTGGACCCAGGGGTTGTATTCGGCGCCGGAACCCATACCACGACCCAGGACTGCCTTAACGCTCTTGAACTTTTATTCAGCCGGGAAAAGATCGAGTCGGTTCTCGATCTCGGGACAGGAACCGGACTCCTTGCCCTGGCCACAGCCCGGCTGGGTTGCAAAAAGATACTTGCGGTGGATTTTAACTTTTTAGCTGCCACTACGGCATTGAGAAATGTTCGTTTAAATCAACTGCAAGATCAGATTATAATTGTTCAGGGCCGTGCCGAGGATTTTATTGACTCACCTTCAGATCTTGTGATAGCAAACATACACTTTGATGTTATGAAACATCTCATAGCCTCACCCGGATTTTTTAATAATAAGTGGTTGATTCTGTCCGGACTGTTGCGCACTCAGGCAAGGGATTTGCTTTACGAACTATCTCAAAACCGAGTCCGAATCGTAAAAAAATGGGAACGTGACGGCATCTGGCATACTTTTTTAGGAACAACAGGCTGAAATACCCAATTAATTTGTCTTGAAGCCTAAATTTTGCAAGCCCTGTAATTATAGAAAATTTATCTTTTTCAAAAAAAGTTGATGCAAATTTTAGGTGAAAGGTTATTATGGTTATCACGTGTTGGGGATCGAGAGGCTCTATTCCTGTTTCAGGAACGGATTATATTAAATACGGAGGGGATACGACCTGTATTGAAATCAGGACCAGAAGCAACGATATCATAATCATCGATGCCGGAACCGGAATACGGAAGCTCGGCAACAGGTTAATGGATGAAAAGCAGTACAAGTATAATTTCATCTTTACCCATGCCCACTGGGATCATGTCATGGGGTTCCCTTTTTTTAAACCGCTTTACAGCGAAAAAGTAGAGCTTATGTTGTATAGATGTCCCTTTCACAGCAAATTTGTGGAAACCATACTCTCCAAGATCATGGCCCCGCCGTACTTCCCGGTCAGATATTCCGAGATAAAAGCGAAGATGGAATATCTGGGAGCGTTTACTACCGAGTTCGAAATAGGTTCCGTGACCATAACACCCATTCAGCTCAACCATCCCGACAACGGCAGCGGATACAAATTTACCGAAGATGGGAAATCTTTTGTCTTTTTGACAGACAATGAACTCGGTTTTGTGCATCCCGGGGGGCTTTCCTATAAAGATTATCTCGAATTTTCCATAGGCGCCGATCTCCTTATTCATGATGCCGAATACACACCGGAAGAATATAAATCAACAATGAGCTGGGGCCACTCGGTATTTACCCATACCCTTGACCTGGCCCTTGAAGCCGGTGTGGGGCAGCTGGGCTTATTCCATTTAAACCAAGAACGCACAGACCGACAAATGGATGAAATTGTAGAGACCTGTCGGCAAAGTATCTCTGAGAGAAAAAACAACCTCGAATGTTTCGCAGTGAGTTGTGATATGATGTTTAATTTGTAGCTCGGAATAACCTGTTTTCTTTCTCCATGATTCTTACTGATTATATTCATAACGTAGCCAAAGATCTGGCTCATTCAAAAAATGTCGTGGCATTGACCGGCGCAGGGATCTCCGTGGAGAGCGGAATTCCCCCTTTCAGAGGAAAAGGCGGGTTATGGGAGAAATTCGATCCAATGGAATATGCCCACATCGACGCTTTTAAAAAAGATCCGGCGAAGGTCTGGAATGTTCTGATCAAAGGAATGAAAGAAATCATTGACACTGCCAGACCCAATGATGCCCACGACGGCTTGGCCAGGCTCGAAAAGTTGGGGATATTACAAACCATTATCACTCAGAATGTAGACGGACTCCACCAGATGGCCGGCAATACGGATGTTATCGAATTTCACGGAAATTTTGCATGGCAGCGGTGCATGGACTGTAACCGCAGATTAAAAACAGCCGAAATCGACGTCACCCAAATTCCTCCCCGCTGTGAATGCGGCGGGATTTACAGACCCGAGTGTGTGTTCTTTGGTGAAATGATACCACCACAGCACCTCTACCGCTCCAGAAAGGTCGCTTCGGAGTGTGATATCATGCTGGTTATCGGAACATCCGCGCTTATTCAGCCTGCGGCCTTCATGCCGACGATTGCAAAGCGTGCCGGCGCAAAAATTATAGAAATCAATACGGAAAGAACCCCACTTTCAAGAGAAATCAGTGATTATATCCTTATGGGAAAGGCCGGAGAAATAATGAAACGCTTAATATTCGAAATCGATCTTTTGCTTTAGA
>JASFHC010000310.1:0-3411 GCA_050123435.1 Desulfobacterales bacterium | reverse complement strand
CGATACTCCGGGACATGTCGATTTTACCATAGAAGTTGAGCGATCTTTGCGGGTTCTAGACGGCGCCATACTGGTTCTGTGTGCTGTAGGCGGTGTTCAGTCTCAATCCATCACTGTTGACCAGCAGATGAAACGGTATAGCGTGCCCTGTATCGCTTTTATAAACAAGTGTGACCGGAGCGGCGCCAATCCATTCCGGGTCATTAGTCAGCTCAAAGAAAAACTGGGGCACCATGCGGTAGCCCTTCAGATTCCCATCGGGCTTGAGGCGAATCTGGAAGGAGTTGTGGATCTCATATCCATGAAAGCCCTCTATTTTGACGGTGTAAACGGAGAGGATGTTCGAGTTGAAGATATCCCGCAGGATCTTCTTGAGGAAGCCCTTCAACGGCGGGAAGATCTTATCGATGCGGCCTCCATGTTTTCGGACCAACTCACGGAAGCTGTTCTTGAAGAACGAGAGGTTACCCAAGACATGATCCTTTCGGCGGTGCGAACGGGGACCCTGACACGCCGACTCACACCGGTCTTCATGGGATCGGCTTATAAAAATAAGGGAGTTCAACCGCTCCTTGACTCTGTCACGGCACTGCTTCCCTGTCCCTATGATGTAAAAAATGAGGCTCTTGACATGGATAACGGCGAGACGCCGGTTACCCTGTCCGGTGAATTGGACAAACCCTTGGTTGCGCTGGCCTTCAAACTCGAAGAAGGTCAATATGGTCAACTCACTTATATCAGAGTATATCAGGGATCTCTTTCAAAAGGCAATACCATCGTTAATGCCCGAAACGGGAAAAAAATCAAGGTGGGCAGGGTTGTCCGCATGCACGCGGACCAGATGGAAGACATTGAAACCATCCCGGCGGGATATATCGGTGCCCTTTTCGGAATTGACTGTGCTTCCGGAGACACTTTTGTCGGTCCCGGACTCAACCTGACAATGACTTCCATGTTTGTCCCCGAGCCCGTTATTTCCCTTGCCATTGTTCCTAAGGACAATACATCTCAGATAAATATGTCCAAAGCCCTGAACCGGTTCAGCAAGGAGGACCCCACATTCAGGACCTATGTTGACAATGAAACCAAAGATACCATTATTGAAGGAATGGGTGAACTTCACCTTGAGGTCTATGTGGAGCGAATGCGCCGTGAATATACCGCAGAGGTTACCACCGGTCAACCATGTGTGGCTTACAGGGAAACCATAACCCGTAAAGGTGAATTCGACTATACTCATAAAAAACAAACCGGCGGTGCCGGACAATACGGTCGCATTGCCGGTTATATGGAGCCGGTTACCGGAGCCGAATTGGTTTTTGAGAATAAAATCGTCGGTGGCAGTATCCCAACCCAATTTATCGCTTCATGCGAAAAGGGCTTCAGACAATGTATGAAAAAAGGGCCAAAAATGGAGTTTCCCGTTGTCGGTATTAAAGTGGTCATCAATGATGGGGCTTCACATTCGGTTGATTCATCTGATATGGCGTTCATGGCAGCGGCCCGGGGAGCCTTTCGTGAAGGGTATTTCAAGGCCGGGCCGGTGATTCATGAGCCAATTATGAAAGTGGCTGTGGAAACACCATCTGAGTTCCAGGGTGCTGTTATGGGGCTTTTAAACCAACGCCGTGGAATAATTGTCGGTTCCCAGGATGAAGGCCCTCTGTGCGTTGTTGAAGCCCGGGTTCCCCTTGCCGAAATGTTCGGCTTTTCGACCGTCTTAAGGTCATCTACACAAGGCAAAGCCCAGTTTACCATGGAATTGAGTTCTTATAAACAGGTGCCGAAATCTATTGCCGAGGAGTTGGCCAAAAAATCGGAAACAAAAATGAAAGGAAAATCATGATGATAAAAAAGGAGCTTATCCTTCAAAACCCGTTAAGGTTCATCGGAGATAAAAGCGAAGATATCCTTCCTGAAGGAGCCTTTGGAGCTGTTCTTGCACGTGCGGGAGTTGGTAAAACTGCGCTGTTGGTTCAGCTGGCCTTACATACACTTTTAAAGGGTAAATATGTTCTTCATATCAGCCTCGACGACCCGGTCAATAAAATCAGTCTCTGGTACAAGGAGGTCTTCCGCCATCTAACCAAATCATACGATACCAAAAAGAGAAACAAGCTATGGGAAGACTTGTTGCCGTACCGGTTCATTATGACGTTTAAAGTTGAGGGGTTTAGTGTTCCCAAACTTGAGGAAAGGCTGACCGACCTGAAGGAACAGAATATTTTTTCACCCCAGATGGTTCTGATCGACGGGTTTCACTTTAACGAAAGCGCAAGAGCGTCCCTGTCTGAATTTAAGAGACTTGCCAAAAACCATTCGGTGCATGTGTGGTTTTCTGTGAAGACCCACCGTCATGAAAAATCCGGACCTGGCGGCATGCCGGCTTCGCTTTTGGATGTATCCGACCTGTTTGATATTGTGATCCAGCTCCGGCCTGAAGGCAAAAAAATCCATGTTATGACGTTAAAAGGGGGAGCGGCGGATTCCGACCGGCCGGCATTGTTTCTTGACCCGGCGACCATGCTTGTAAAAGATACGACCTAATCCGGACAAGGCAAAACGAAAAAGCATTGAAAATTTAATATTGGATATTGACTGATTGTGGAGGTCGCTTCGCTTAACGGATTTTATTTATGTTGGTCCGGCTAAAATTGAGGGAATTCCTTAATTATTCAATCTTCAATCGAAAATATTCAATTATTAGTGCGGCAGAAAACCATATTTTTGATAAATTTTTTGGGCGGACGAAGATTGAATAAAGTCGAGAAACTTTTTCGCATTTTCAGGGTTAGGAGCATTTTTTAATTTACATACATAATAGTTTATATGTTTTCTCTGATCCAAATCTTCACCGGGCTCCACCACATCAACGGCAAGGCCCGTTGCCTTTGCGTGGGTTATTTCTGTTGCCCAGACCGGCCCCACATCCACCGTTTTTTTTAAAATCCTCAACGGGGTTTCTCTGTGATGAACAACTGTAAAAATGGTGGTCCCCTGTGCCCGCTTTTCCTCCATGATTCGATGAACAAGATCATCTTGGCCGACCTGCCGGTACATATCCATAATATGGAAAGCGATATCTTCGTTTTCAGGATCCGGCTGTGAAATTCGGATCGTGTTCCCGGCCAGGTCCGCAACAGAGGTTATGCCGGCAGGGTTTCCTTCCGGTACCATCAGCACCAGCCGATTGTGCAAGTATAGGTGGTAATCACCCGAATGAATATGACCGGACCGCTCAAGGAGATTCATAGCTTTTTCATTAACCGAGGTATAAATGTCCGGGGTAACCTCCAGGATTTCGCCTTTAAACATAGCGCCGCCGGATAAGATCTGTTTGAGTTCAAGTCCCGGTGGAAGGGTTTCATAAAAAATTTTTTCCACATCCGGATGTTCCTTTTGGAAAACAGT
>JASFHC010000309.1:0-3414 GCA_050123435.1 Desulfobacterales bacterium | reverse complement strand
GAATTAAAAAGATGAACGTCCAACATCGAACATTGAACGTCGAATAAAGATGTCGCTTCGCTCCGCAATTTAATTATATTTGTTTTTAAAAATCCGATGTCATGGCCTTTGCTACTGTATTTCATTCAACATTTTTACCCCGTGAAACTTTTTTTCTATTTCACTGGGGCTATGTTGGGCGTTCGATGTTTATCTTTTTCAGTAAACATTGGGGCTCAAAGGTGCGGGCTTCCGGGTTTTAGGGTTCAGAGTTCCATCAACCTTGAACCTCTGAACCTTGAACGGTTATGGGAGATTATAACACCGTATATGCCGGACCTTCCCCGCCTTCCGGGCACATCCATGTTATGTTCCGGTATGGATCTTTAATATCACAGGTTTTGCAGTGAAGACAATTTGACGGGTTTAGTTTGAGCCGATGAAGCGATGTGTTTTGATCCATCTCGATTTCGTAAACGTCACCCGGGCAAAATCTGGTACAGGGGCACCGGTAAGTCTTAAAACATTCCGTAACGCACAGGTTCCGGTCATGGATAATAATGTGGCTGGGTTGATCCTCCCGGTGCATGGTTTTGGACAGATAGACACCGGTAAGTTTGTCAACATACAAAACTCCGTCCAATATCTTTTTTTCAGGGGTCGTCAGAATATTATCATCGCTTTCCTTTACCGGCTTTAATGTTTTGTAGTCTTGTTTAATGGGCATGTTATCATATACACCCCGTCCCTTTGTGACATACTGAGCTCCCAAATGAATAAACTTAATCAGGCCTTTTTTTGACAGAGCCTGTGAAAAGTTTCTAGCCTCGAACAACTCTTTTTTTGCCCAGCTTTTTTCAAACAGATCATTGTAGCCGCTAAGAGCTTCCCGGGTAAAACTATTCTTCTCAAAAGCAGTTAGGATGGCCTCTGCCGCCAGCATACCCGATTTCATGGACAAATGAATCCCCTTTAGCCCGGGAGTATTTTGCATTGCTGCGCCACCGCCGACAAACACACCGCCGTTAACGGCAAGTTCGGGAATTGTAAAATAGCCTCCGGTTGAAACCGTCCGGGCACCCTGTTCCAGGACCTTGCCATCCTTGAGTATGCCGGCTACAAAAGGGTGCTGTTTAAATTTTATGAACTCGTCATAAATATCAAGACCGGAGTTTTCATAGCATAGCCCTAAGAGAAATCCCAGGGCGACTTTGTTGTCTTTAATCTCGTAAATAAAGCCGCCGCCCGGCGGGCTTAGTCCCAGGGGATATCCCAGGGTATGGATTTCGTTTCCTCGGCTGGAGTTAAAATAATTATCTTCCGGGAGCTGGATAACTTCTTTGATTCCGGTTTCAAACACCTGGGGCATTTTTCCGGAAAAGAGGTTCATCTTTTGTGAAATATCCTGTATCAGGTTTCCTCTTGCTCCTTCGCCGAATACTGTAACCTTTGCCAGCAAATCTATGCCGGGCTCAAAATTACTTTTGGGCTTTCCGTCTTTCCCAAGGCCTTTATCACCGGTACGTATTCCGATTATGGTTTTTTGATCTTTGGTATAAAGAACTTCTGCACCTGCAAAACTCGGGAAGATATTTATGCCAAGGTCTTCGGCAATATGGCCCAGCCACCGTGTAAACTTTGAAAGGCTGATGATAAAAAATCCTTTGTTATGCATGTATCGGGGAATAATCGGAATTCGATACTGTTTTTTAGGGGTTAAGAAGTAGAATTCGTCTTCCCTTACGGTCGCTTCTATGGGGCAGTGTCTTTCCAAGAAGTCCGGGAGAAGTTCCTTTAAGGCCACAGGATTCAGGACGGCTCCGCTCAACGCATGTGATCCGATCTCCGATCCCTTTTCGATGAGTGCAACTTCAAGATTCATATTTTTCTTTTTGGCGATTTGCATCAACTGAATGGCACCCGCCAGATTTGCAGGACCGCCTCCGACAAACAGCACATCAAAATCGATTTTTTCACGTTCAATTTCCATTTCAGTAGTCCTTTTTGGATCTTTCAAGATCCCTTTGCTGGTCTCGTCGCCTGATGGTCTCCCGTTTATCATATTTGCGCTTCCCCCTGGCAAGAGCCAGGGTAAGCTTGGCCTTTCCTTTTTGAAAATAAACCCTTAAAGGTATTAGAGAAAATCCTTTTTCATTAATTTTTCCATACAGCTTCTTAATTTCATTCTTATGTAACAGGAGCTTTCTTTTTCTTAAAGGATCATGATTGTCATAATGGGCAAAAGGATACGCTGCGATGTGCATCTGGTGAATAAACACTTCGCCTTTTTTAATTCTGGCATAGGAATCTTTCAGATTAACGCGGCCGAGTCGAAGCGATTTAACTTCGGTTCCCAAAAGGACCATTCCGGCTTCGTATGTATCTTCGATAAAATAGCTGTGCCTGGCTTTTCTATTTTCAGCTACAATTTTTATATGGTTTGTGCTCAAATTCTGTTTTCGCCTAACCCGGACAAGCCGGAACCAAAAATATCTGCCACAAAGGCACTGAGTGCTTCAATCCATAAATTCGACGATGTATTTTTATCAGGGCAACTCGCCCATGTAAGCTGAAGGCTAAAAGTTTGAAGTTTGAAGTGCCCAAAATGAGCTAAAGTTAAGAAGTGCGCTTTCAGCGCGGTCAATTATAATAAAAATTGTTAGAATACCTTAACTTTAGGCACTTTAGTTCACTTTAGGCACTTTAAACTTTTGGAAAAATAAAATGAACTAAGTTATAAATACGCCACCGTATTTACGAATACATGTACTAAGAACAAAGGATTATATTCCGGTATATCCGGTTTCAAATAAAATGTTTCCGTAAGTACTCAATACCAGTTCCGTTACCCCGGTGTCAGTCGTCTCCTTTAAAACCTCTTTGATAAACAGCTTGGCGTTTTTAGTGTCAAGCAATTTTATTATATTTTTAATTACCGGTATTGACTGAGGATTTATGCTTAATTTTTCTATGCCCAGACCTAAAAGTATGGGTATGTTAACAGGATCACTCGCCATCTCACCGCACATGAAGAGATTTACGCCCTTGTCTCTGGCAACATCGGCAACATGTTTAATCATCCGGATAATGGCAGGATTAAGCGGTTGAAAAAGATGCGCAACCTTTTTATTGACCCTGTCCACGGCCAGGGAATACTGAATAAGATCATTTGTTCCGACACTGAAGAAATCTACATCCCTAGCCATCACATCCGCCATGAATACAGCCGAAGGGATTTCTATCATAATTCCGATCTTAATATTTTTGTCAAAACCTAAACCCTCTTTATCCAGAGAATCGGCAGCTTCTCTTAAAATTCTTTTTGCGTGAAGGACTTCATCATAGCATGATATCATGGGGAACATAATTCTGACGTTACCGAATACGGAGGCCCTTAATATGGCCCGCAGCTGGGTCTTAAAAATATCCTGTCTT
>JASFHC010000308.1:0-3418 GCA_050123435.1 Desulfobacterales bacterium | reverse complement strand
GTAAAACCGAGCAATTTCATTCGTAAATATTCCTCCTTTATTTCTGTTTGAATCCGCTGCATCGCGGATTTTTTTTAACGCTTATGGATACTCAATCCCCGTTTGCGTTCGGCGCAAGGCAAAACATCCTTTATCGCCGCTTTGACGGCCGCCACCTGATCCGGCGAATCAATCTTCTGTCCGTCAAAATCTCTGACATAAAAAACATCCACCACCTGATCGACCTTGGTGGAAATTTTTGCTACCCATACGTCCAATCTGCATCTAAACAGGGCGTCTGTTATGCTGTAAAGCAGCCCCGGAAAGTCGTAAGTAAAGACTTCGACAATGGTAAAAAAACTAGAGCTCTTGTTGTCTAAAACAACTTTATGAGGTCTATGCCCCGGGCGGAATTTACCGGATCGATACACATCCATCTTTTCGCTCAACGCTGTCGTAAGATCCAATTCATCTGCCAGAGCCGATCGAAGTTGCTTTTCCGCACGTTCCCAGATTTTGGCTTCAAAAATCTGGTCCGGCGGGGGTTTAACTTCAAAAATGTCAAGGGCAATATTATTCCGCCACGTAAACACCTGAACGTTGAGAATATCGAGACTATTCAGGGTAAATGTTCCTGCAATCTTTGAAATTAACCCCGGTCGATCTTTGGCGCAGATGGTGATCGTTCGGCTGTTGGAATCCGGTGTCTGAACCACTCTCCAGACAAAATCATCCTCACCGATACTCTGGTAGAGTTTGATATGCTCCAAAATATCTTCAGCCGGTGTATACAGGAGGTATCGCGGCGACATGAAGTTAAACAAGGTTTCTAACTCTTGTTTGGGGTGGAGTTCGAATCCTGACGATAGCACCTTCTCTTTTTTTCCCTCAACGCCGTTGACGGCCTCACGGGTTGCAAGTTCACCATGTTCCAAAATATTCATCACTTTAAAAAAGAGATCTTTCAAAAGTGCCGCGATCCATTCGTTCCAGGCTTTAGGACCGGTGGCCATGGCATCGGCGACGGTCAAGAGATACAGCATTTTCAGATGCCTGACGTCTTTTATTATTCTGGCGCAAAAAATGGCTGTTTCCTCATCGTACAGATCCCTGCGGGTTGCAGTTTTAAACAGCATCAGGTGTTCTTCGACCAGAAAGGAAATCGTTTCGATGTCCTTTTCTTTAAAACCTTTTTTGGACAGCGCCGTGCGAACAATTTTTGCCCCGGTTTTGGAATGGCTCTCACCCGGAGCGCCTTTGCCGATATCATGGAAAAGGGCTGCCCATAACAGTATCCTCCGGTTTTTAAGTTCTTTGTATAGCTTACCGCAAAGCGGAATGTTGGAAGCGCCTTCTTTGGTGCCGAATGATTTTAGAATTTGAACCGCACGCAGGGAATGCCGATCCACCGGATAGAGATGATATTCATCATATTGAATCCGATTCTCAATGTCTTTAAACTCGGGAAGATACTGGGTTAACAGGCCGGTATTTAACATTTCATTGAGCACATTAAATGTTGGGGTCGACGCAGCCAAGATGCTGTCAAAGGATTGAACATTATCTAATGAAGATATAAAATTATCATCAATAAGATATTTAAATTCTCTGGCCAACCTTTTGGCCTCGATGCTTAACGGAATCTCTAAACATGCACTTTCTTCAAATATTTTCATCAAAAGTCCTGGAGATTTTAGGATGGCCTCAGATGAAGCAAAATTAAGCATTCCCTCTCCGGACACTTTCAAGCCCTTAACCGTTGTAATTTTTTTTGTCTTTCTATTACGTGTTGAACTTGAGGTATACCCGAGCTCATAAAGAAATATGAGATGCTGCTGTTTTACAAATTCCATATGTCCATGGAGTTCGCTCAAGAATTTTTCTACGGGTTGTTGTCCGTTTTCTTTTCTAAATTTCAGGTCGGCAGCCAAAGACGACTGGTGTTCGAAATACAGCTGATCGCATTTTCTGCCGGTTATGTGATGCAGACGATTTCGGATATTCCAAATGAATTGTAACGAGTTCTTTAAGTATTCAAACTCGTCGTGAGATAGATAGCCGTGATACTCGAAATCTCTGAACTGCCTGAAGTTCGATTTGATACGGGCAATCCAGAGCATGGTATGATAATCTCTCAGCCCCCCCTGCCCTTCTTTGAGGTTGGGTTCAAGCAAATAGGCGGAATCTCCAAAATACCGGTGCCGCTGGCGATTATTTTCTATAAGCGCGGCAATTATTTTGTTTGATCGTCTGGGTGTGATTTTTTGGCCAAGCTTTTCCATAAGCGCTGAATATAAAGGTGACATGCCGCATATGAAACGAGCATCCAAAAGAGATGTTAACACTTCAACATCTTCTAAAGCCAGAGTAACACATTCCTTAATCGATCGGGTGGCATATCCCACATCAAGACCGATGTCCCATAACGGGTAGATAATCTCACGGATCAACTCCTCAGTCTCCTCCGGGACCTTTTTCTCAAAAAGGAAAAGCAAATCAACATCAGAATAGATACATTGCTCCTGTCTGCCATAGCCACCCAACGCAATAATAGCGTAAAGATTTTTACCCAGGGTAATTCTTGGACCCAATCGGCTGGTTACAAAACTTTCTCGGAAATAATTGTCCAAAACCTGAGAATACCGCTCGAGAAAAGAGAACTCTTTTCCTTTTAAAAAATCGGAAATCAGCTGAGCCGTATTTTCTTTAAGCGCCTCGGCGACAAGCTTATTGCTTTGGTCTATTTTTGCTTTTTTCAGATTCATTATATATATTTCAACGGAATAAAATTACATGATGCATACCACGATCTTTCAAATTGAAAATAACAGCAACAATCATGCCACCAAATCAAATAGTTCGTTTTTATATGTCTATACAGATAGTTAACTGTTGATATAAATGTTGGGGAAGGATTGGCGAATTACATTTTTGTCGTATTATGGCCCGTTTAATTGCAAAAATGTAGTTTTGCTTTTCGGAAGAACGTACGGCCATGCCGTGCGTTTCCGTTCTAATGACAGAACCTGAAACATCGATATCCCTTCGCACTGTTTTCCTTTCGTAAAGCGATTTTTTCAACTCAATGACTGTTTCTTTAGGATAGAAAAAGGATGCTTAATTTCCGGTAGAGGTACTTAAACAGGTATTGTAATTAAACAGTTCAATGTATCACAGTTTTTTGATTTGCAGGCACACAATATTTGGTAGTTTTATTTAATAATTTACAATATATTCTAATTTAATAAAATTATATATAAATTATGCTTAATTTTGCTTGACATTATACACGTACACACTTATAGACCTATATAAGCTTAGCTGGTCAATAGTATAGTTTGTTTTTGATAATGAAAGAAAAGGCGGTCATGGTAACTCAGCTGGTGGACATCTGAATCAAGAAACATGTTTAAGAAGCACTACAGCGTAGAGCTCCCAT
>JASFHC010000307.1:0-3421 GCA_050123435.1 Desulfobacterales bacterium | reverse complement strand
TCCTCTTTTATTGGGCATGTAAAGAATATTACGATGACATTTCTGACACTGGTCGTTTTTAAAAGAAGCATACGCTTTTTGGCGTTGTAATTGGTGGTCGTACTTGCTCATATCTTCTGTAAAATGAACAAGGACATCTTTTATTCCATGAGCGGTTTTGGCATAAAAAAATTCAAAGGTATCGTGGGGAGCAGGCAGATGGCAGTCCATGCAATCCGCTACAAATCCCTGTTCATTGTTGACATGAGTTGACGTCTTCCAGGTATTGAAAGCAAACTCGATTTCGTGACAGGATGCACAGAATTGCGGTGTCGAGGTTCGTACCATTGTGTAATAACCCAGACTGAACAGAGGAAACGCAATAATAATTCCAACAATAATAAGTATTCCACTATATATGTATTTTTTCATCACTTGGCCTTGCTTTAAATGGTTGAGATAATGGTGGAAAGCGTAAGAAAAAAAATAGAAATATCAATAGATTAATAATCAATATTTCATAAAATTGTAACCGTGTCAATAAAATGAATATTATTCAGTAAAATAATGGAAAGAATATGATGGGTTAACCCATAGCTGGAAAGAAGAGGGTATTTTTTTGCCAACCCCAAAACATCATACTTTATTAATATGTGATGAAAACCATACGAATTTGGCCAGTCCTGTTTTATTGGATTTCTCTAATGCCTATCAAGCCGTGTTGATGTTATGTTCAACGCTATAAAGCGGAAATCCATCCATGCGATATCTTGTGTTCCACAGATATATCTGGAAAAAAGCTAACCTTGTGATAATTAATGGTTGTCAAACGAATTAGATCTGTTTCAGATCGTGAGATATCTCGAACATCTATGCACTTAACCCTGATTTCAGCTCACTGCTATGGACTGCAACACTCTAAATTTGTTAGATATCAAAACGTTATCTTAACAACCATTTCGGTTTATAAACGAACAGGATAATCGCCACACGACACAATATACAGTATCATCATCGATTCAAAATTTTTCATCGGTGATATCGATTTTCCGATAGGGGGAAATCCATTTTTCAAAGGTTTTTCACTTTTCATTTTTATGATATATGAAAAAAAGTTAGACTTGATTCCGGTTGATAGAATGGCAAGATCACAAAGGTTTTGACAAGCCGGATTTTCGTGAGGTAATCTAAATATATCGGTAGTCAGTTGATATTTGCTGTTGTGCTATTTACCTGATTATTCTGGCATGTGGTTTAAAACTTTATGGAATAATTTTTCATTTGAACCCGATTGTGCTATGAATAATGGGCGAATAGAATTTTGTTATTGCTTTCCTTACCTTAATCATTTTCAAAATAGGAGAATGTATGGAAAAGATTCAAGTGAAAGAGAGAATGATACAGCTTTCAAATTACGTGACTGTTCGAAAAGAAGATAGCCTGATTGAGGTTTTTGAGGCGTTGGAGCAAGCCCGAAAGTCAGAGAACGAACGTGCCCATCGCGATGCAATAGTGGTTGACGCAAATGGTGTTTTTGTCGGCAAATTAACTATGATCGATATTTTTTTAGCCTTGGAGCCTAATTATAAGAAAATAGAAAAGCAACAGAAAAAGGGCTTTTTGACTTCCGAGTTTGTCATGAAAGCAGCCAAAGATTTTAATCTCTGGATGGAGCCAACCCAAACTATTTGCGAACGAGGCAGCCGATTAAAGGTTGCAGATGTTATGCATATCCCTGAAAAATTAGAATATATCAAAGAAACAGACCTTCTAGAAAAAGCATTACATTTATATGTTATGGGTGTCCATCAGCCGCTTATAGTCAAGAATAATGACAATCAAGTTACGGGTGTTTTGAGGTTTGGTGATATATTTGAGGCAATCAGGCAGAGTTTGTTGAAATGTGATGTTTCTTGAGTTTTAGGCCTAAAACGGCCGATTACTACTGAAATATCTGAACATCTGAAGCCACAAATAAAACTATCAACATAGCTCCTTTAAATGACATTCTGGTAAACCTGAGGTAGCTGTTATCGCAAGTTTTTTGAGACTTCAAAATCTGTGGTATTTCCAACCGAGCTGTAATAAACCCTAATTTCATCTAACTGCTATTATATCCCCACCTTTATATAAAATCTATTCACCCAAGATATTGAGTATAATCTTCCCTTCATAATTGCAATCGACCATTACACACCAAATGAAAACAGCATGGAT
Organism: Desulfobacterales bacterium; assembly: GCA_050123435.1. Classification (GTDB taxonomy): domain Bacteria; phylum Desulfobacterota; class Desulfobacteria; order Desulfobacterales; family UBA11574; genus S5133MH16. The sequence continues at coordinate 1,225 of JASFHC010000307.1, read as the reverse complement.
AATTATCTTTACATCCACAAATAAAGTCTTAATGTGTAACGTATTACTGTCATAACATAATTAAACTTATAGAGATCGATAATCATAAACATTGGCATTTAATGACTATGTTGCGCTGAACCTGCGCTTTAACCAAGCTGATATCGAGACAACGCTGAAACGTCTGGCCGATGACATATTGCCAGACTTCGCTGAATAAGGAGAAAAAATTATGCAAAAAACCATTCTTATTACGGGGTCGACCGACGGCATTGGGTTAGAAACAGCCAAGATGTTGGTCTCGCTGGGCCACCACGTTCTGCTACACGGGCGCAACCCATCAAAACTGGAAGAAGCGGAAAAAATGCTCTCTGCGCTGCCGGGTGGTGGGCGCGTTGAAAGCTACGTGGCTGATCTGTCACGCATGGCCGAAGTAGAGGTGCTCGCGAAGGCTGTGGCGGAAAAGCACGCTAAACTTGATGTGCTAATCAACAATGCAGGCGTCTATAGCGCGCCCGATCCTGTCACGCAGGACGGGCTTGATGTGCGGTTTGCTGTCAATACGATCGCGCCCTATCTGCTTACACAAAAGCTTTTGCCACTACTTGGATCGTCCGGACGAGTAATCAATCTATCCTCCGCAGCTCAGTCTCCGGTCGATCCGGAAGCGCTGGTCGGACGAGTCAATCTGTCCGACGGTGCAGCTTATGCGCAAAGTAAACTGGCGCTTACAATGTGGTCACGCAGTATGGCGCTTTCGCTCAAGGATGACGGCCTGGCCTTCATCGCGGTTAATCCCGGATCGATGCTCGGTAGCAAAATGGTAAAACAGGCCTTTGGTGTGGACGGCGGCGATATCCGTATAGGTGCGGAAATACTTAGTCGCGCGGCTCTGGCAGATGAATTCGCGACTGCTTCCGGTCAGTATTTCGACAACGATTCAGGTCAGTTTGCCTCACCCCATCCCGATGCACTAAATCCACAAAAATCCGAAGAGATTGTGCGCGTTATCGAGGCGGTTTTGGTTGAAATAACACAATCGTACGAAAATCATCTTTAGTTTCAAAGTTCGAGTTCGCTGAAAAATGGACGAATGCTGCCCATATGTGTGAGGTTACCCAATATATTGGAATGATGGTATCTGGTATGAATACTTTGATACCTCCGACCGAGCTGTAAGAAACCCAGATTCAAGATCGCTGCAATGAGCATGTAAATATTAGAGTTTCAAAATTGTCGTGATATC
>JASFHC010000306.1:0-3422 GCA_050123435.1 Desulfobacterales bacterium | reverse complement strand
AAGAGTTCAACTCCTTGCAGTCATAGCGACAAACATGGTCGGAGACCGCCCCATGAATCAGTTCAGAAAAAAAACCCTTGCCGATAATTTGAGCAAGATCTGTGAGACACTTGCTTTTACTTTCAAAATCAACGACATAAACTTTCTAAAAGTGGCCTGACGAACACTCCGCTCTTTAAACATGACTTTCCAAAGCCCGAGGCCCATCTGAAAAAGAAATAAGTACTTCCTTTCGAAAATAAATTGCAATAGACTATATGTTTATTGTATAGAATCCGATGTCCATCCATAAATGCCATCTTTCGGTCCCCGGCGGCGTTCTCGCTCGTTTTCAATCCTCGAAATAGCCCGCTTTGCTTGAGGTTGAAAACTCGCTCGGACCTTGCCGGAAACCAAAATCTACCCTTTCTGGATGGACACAAGCTGGGATTTTTCTACATGAAACCTAAAGCATTAATCGTTTTTGACATGGATGGTGTCATTGTTGATGTCTCACGATCATACCGGGACACGGTAAGACAAACCGCCAGATTATTTTTCAAGGGATCAGAATCATGGAAAGATTTGCCCGATCCACTGTTTTCCTTGACAGATCTTGCCAGAGTAAAACAAAGCGGGGGCCTGAATAATGATTGGGACTTAACTTTTTTAGTAATAACCCTTTTATTCACTTTGGTAAAAGATCCAACATACGATTACGACCCGGACCCCTGGACCCGCCATAATAAAGTGATCAGCAGTTGTGATGTTACGCCCCTGTCGCAGTTTTTAAACTCCACAAAAAATCCGCTAACCTCTCTATTGAAAAAAAACGGCAAACAGAAGAATGAATTCATTGCCGGCCTTTTCACCGGCGATGTTGGCAGTGGAAATATCATCAAGCAAATTTTTCAGGAGATATATCTTGGAAAAGAGATGTTTGAAACCACTTACGGAATTCCGGCGAGAATATACCACGAAAAAGGGTTTATAAACAGAGAGCAACTGATGATTGACAGATCCAGCCTTGATGACCTCTCAAAAACTAATATACTGGCCATCGCCACAGGACGTCCCAAAGCCGAGGCCGACTACCCTTTGAATTTATTCGATTTGAGAAAGTTTTTCAAAATTATTTACACACTTGACGACTGTATTAAAGAAGAACAAAAAATATATAAAAATGAAAAAAGAAGAGTTTCTCTCAGCAAACCCAATCCTTATATGCTCGATGCCATTGCAGAGATCCAAAAACATCATGTCTCCAGATTCTATTACATTGGGGATATGCCGGATGATATGGTAGCCGCCTCAAAATCCAAAGCGGGATTTGTCGGTATCGGAATTCTTATATCATCGTCTGACAGGGACAAGCTTAAAGAGGATCTTTTACAGGCAGGTGCAGATTATATTATTGAAGATTTTGAAGCATTAAAAAACATCATACCCTGATCGAGTCAAACTCGATTAGAAGTGGTTTCAAAACCTTTCCTCAGGTTCAAAGTCAAGGCGGGGCGAGGGATTTAAAAGCGTTTATCAGGTATATGAGTTCCTCTTGTTATGGTTTGGATGTTATGCTATCCTATACCGATGAATTTTCGACAAATGAAATATTTGCCTTATAAAAAGCTCAACTACAGGTTTGATTTTGAAATCGGTTACCTTACAAAGAGCCCTTGTAGAGAATGTGAGAAAAAAAAAGATTTCGCTGACTGTATGGACGACTGCAACATGCTCGACAAAATACACTCCGTTTTGTGTGAAGCCATATCGTGTTCAAACCGCGTTTAATATGTCCAATCTAAGGAGGGCTGTATGTCCGGAGTGAAACTTAATGATATCCCCGCCTGGAAGAAATTGATCCGGCAGGCTGATATCATGAGCCGTCCTGAAAAACATCTCAAGTATTTACTGGAAGAAAAAGATCGACTATTAAATTTTTCTTCGAATGGCGCCGGTATCTTTTATGATTTTTCACGCCAGAGGATAGATGAGCAGACCATGGAACTTCTGCTCAAACTTTCTGATGCCCGGAAGCTAAAAGATCGGTTTGCTGAGATGGTCTGTGGTGAAAAGGTCAATACAACTGAAAACAGGGCGGCGCTTCATACGGCCGCAAGGAATTTTTCAGATAATCCGGTTTTTGTTGAAGGTAAAGATGTAATGCCTGAAATAATAAGAGTAAGAGAGGATATCAAAGAGTTCGCATCACAAATTCATGGTGGAAAAATAACCGGGTCAACCGGCAAACCGTTTAAACATATGGTTGTCATCGGAATTGGGGGATCATATCTGGGAACGGAGTTTGTCGCCCGGGCATTGGATCATCTGGCAGATAAAAAAATTGAGATATCGTTTCTTTCAAATGTGGATATTCATAATTTTGGCTCCATTGCTTCGGCCATTGATCCTGAAACCACCTTGTGGATCGTCATCTCCAAAAGCTACACAACAGCGGAAACCATGGCCAATACCCGTCAGGCATATGATTTTATGACGGAGAAAGGTCTTGACCCTGCCCAACATTTTGTCACGGTTACCAGTATGGGATCCCCGGGAGATGATCCGTCAAATCCCGTCCTCTCTTCATTCCATATGTTCGATTTCATCGGTGGAAGATATAGTGTTGCTTCAGCGGTAGGCGGAGTTCCCTTGAGTCTGTATTTAGGGTATGAACGGTTTGAACGGTTTTTGAAAGGCGCTCAAGACATGGACCTTCATGCCCAAAACGCCCCGACGGAAAAAAATATTCCCCTTATTGCTGCGCTTATTTCAATCTGGAACAATAATTTCCTGGGATATCCCGCTCAAGCCATCATCCCTTATGCATCTCCGTTGTCCAAACTGGCAGCTCATATCCAGCAACTCAACATGGAAAGCAACGGTAAGTCAGTCACCCAATCCGGTGAACTTCTGGATGAGCCATCGGGCACCATTATTTTCGGAGAACCCGGAACCAATGCACAGCATTCTTTCTTTCAACTGGCACACCAGGGTCGTCCGTTTCCCATTGATTTTATCGGTGTGATCAATCCCCATTTTCAACAGTATCAAAGCCACTCAAAAGGCGTCACCAATCACCAGGAACTCTGGTCGAATCTGATTGCACAACCCCAAGCCCTTGCAAGGGGAAAGCAAGACACAAATCCCGCAAAATCTTTTTCCGGTAACCGACCGTCATCAACCCTTATCTTAGAAGATCTTTCACCGGAAAATATCGGCCGGCTGCTTTCCTTTTATGAAGCGAAAACCGTTTTTGAGGCTTTTTTATGGGAAATAAATCCCTTTGATCAGTTTGGCGTAGAGCTGGGCAAAACCCTTGCTACGGATATCCGAAAACAGATGGCACTAAAAAATCAGAACAAAGAACACCGCTTTGATGGCGTTGACCCCATAACCGGATTTTATCTGGAGACCCTGTTCTCCGGTAAGTGATTGTATGG
>JASFHC010000305.1:0-3430 GCA_050123435.1 Desulfobacterales bacterium | reverse complement strand
AACATCTTGTCCCTGAGAACTGCTGCCTTTTCATAGTCTTGCTTATGTGCGGCCGATATCATCTTTTTCTTTATTTTTTGAATAAGATCAGGGGTTCTCCCATTCAAAAAGAGGATTACCTCTTTTGCGATTTCGTGGTATCTGTCTTTGTCCACATCAAGACAGCAGGGGGCAAGACATGCTCCCATCTGGTAATTAATGCATGGCCGTGACCGGTTTTTAAAGTCTTTTGTTTTGCATTTTCGAAGCTTGAACGTCTTATGGATTATTTTAAGCGTCTCTCGAACAGCGGCAGAGGATGAGAAGGGACCGAAATAAAGATCCCCGTCCTTTTTTATTTTTCTGACAACGGTAAGGTTGGGATAGGGATTTGTTACGTTCAGACGCAAACTGGGATACCGTTTATCATCTTTTAATATAACATTATAGCGGGGTCGATATCGCTTGATAAGATTAGATTCAAGAATCAGAGCTTCTTTCTCGGTGTCGGTGATAATGGTCTCAAAATTTGATATCTTTTTAACCAGAATTCCTGTTTTAATGTCCGGGTGTAAAGGGCCGGTCCGTGCTCTTGTAAAGTATGAAGCCAGTCGCTTTTTAAGGTTCCGGGCTTTACCCACGTAAATCACCCTGTCTTCGGCATCTTTCATAACATAGACACCCGGTCCGGAGCTAACCCTGGCCAATGTGTCTTGTATACCAGATTCGGGTTGCGTATGGGTGAATTTCGATTCAGTTGTCATGGGTTTGCTTTCTGTTACAGTTCAAACACAATCATCTTTTTTAACGCTTTAATCTGGTCCCGAAGTTCTGAAGCCGTTTCAAAAGCAAGTTCTTTTGCTGCTTGTTCCATTTGTTTCTCCAAATTTTTAATGATGTCATCTACATTTTCTAAAGAATCGTATTTGACAGCGGCCTCCGACACCCTGTCTGACGGCTCATCTTTATGTTCATACATCTCGGCAAATATGGATGTGATATCTTTCTCTATGCTTTCCGGTGTAATGGAATACTTTTTATTGTAAGATTTTTGAATCTTTCTTCGCCGGTCTGTCTCATCAATGGCCTGCCTCATCGACCGTGTCACAAGATCGGCATACATGATAACCTGACCTCGGACATTTCTAGAAGCACGGCCACAGGTCTGAATCAGTGATCTTTTAGAGCGCAGGAAACCCTCCTTGTCTGCATCAAGTATGGCCACAAGGGAAACCTCTGGAATATCGAGTCCTTCTCGAAGAAGATTAATACCGATAAGGACATCAAATTTGCCCTTTCTGAGATCGTGAATAATATCCATCCGTTCCAATGTACCGATATCGGCATGAAGATACCGTACCCTTACCCCCAAATCAGCATAATATTCTGTAAGATCTTCCGCCATACGTTTTGTAAGGGTTGTTACCAAAACCCGTTCATCCCTTTCCCGGCGTATGAGAATTTCCTCAAAAAGATCATCGACCTGGTTTTCCGCTTTTCTGACATCTATCATTGGATCAATAAGGCCGGTCGGCCTTACGATCTGCTCAACAAGTTCGTTTTTTGCCTTTTCAATTTCGTAGTCGGCAGGAGTTGCCGATACATAAACCACCTGTGATGTTTTAGACTCAAACTCATGGAACGTCAAAGGCCGGTTATCCAGTGCCGACGGCAACCTGAATCCATATTCAACGAGTGTCTCCTTTCGAGATCTATCTCCTTTATACATCGCTCGAAGTTGGGGGATGGCAATATGACTTTCATCGATGAATACCAAATAATCGTCGGGAAAATAATCGAGAAGCGTGGGAGGGGGCTGGCCGGGCGCCCTATGTGTTAAATGGCGTGAATAGTTCTCTATTCCGTTGCAGTATCCAAGCTCCTGCATCATCTCAAGGTCGAAATCCGTGCGTTCTTGGATTCGCTGTGCTTCAATCAGTTTGTTCTCGGCTCTGAAATAGTCGACCCTTTGTTTTAATTCGGCAATGATCGTCTCTGTGGCTTTTTGCAGAACACTTTTCTCAGTAACATAATGGCTTGCAGGATATATGGTCGTCCGTTTCAAACGTTTTTTAACAATACCTCTGAGTGGATCAATCTCTGAAATACCTTCTATCTCATCCCCGAAAAAATCGATACGAAACGCTTTGTCTTCTTCGTAGGCCGGGAAGATCTCGACCCTGTCCCCCCTGACCCGGAAGACCCCCCTGTGAAAGTCCAAATCATTTCGCTCGTAATGAATGGCGACCAGATCTGAAATGAGTTTGTCGCGAACCAGGTTCATTTTTTTTTCAATATCAACACGCATATCCAGATAATCTTCAGGGGCGCCAAGTCCGAATATACACGATACACTGGCTACAACAATCACATCCCTTCGGGACAATACCGACCGCGTTGCAGAATGGCGGAGTTTGTCGATCATCTCGTTGATTGAGGAATCTTTCTGGATATAGGTATCGCTTGACGGAATATATGCTTCAGGCTGGTAATAGTCATAATAGCTGACGAAATATTCAACAGCGTTTTCCGGAAATAGTATTCTGAACTCATTATAAAGCTGGGCGGCAAGGGTTTTGTTCGGAGCGATGACAAGGGTAGGTTTTTCAACTTTTGAAATGACATGTGCCATGGTAAACGTTTTGCCGGATCCTGTAACCCCCAGGAGAACATGGTGCTTCTTGCCGGCTAAAATCCTTTCGCTCATGGCATGGATTGCGCTGGACTGATCACCTTTGGGTGTAAAATTTGAGATAAGCTTAAAAAAAGGCATGAAGTTAGATATGATATATATCTGAATTATATATTAATTTTATGGCTCGTTAATCTTCCAGATTGTCCCTTCCGCTCGATCCTCTAAAACTATATTCATATCGGCAAGCCGATTTCTGATCTGATCCGCCTTTTCCCAGCTCTTTGACTTTCTGGCCTCATCCCGTTCTTTAATCATTTGATCAATAACCTCCGGATCAATGGATTTTTGTTCAAGGATCCGGGTCTGTTTTTTTTCGAAATATACTTTGGGATGTTCCGCAAGTATTCCCAATATGCCGCCGATTTTTAGGATGTCGGCATAATGGGATCTTGCGGTTTTTTTGATTTCAAGTGTCAAATCGTTTTTTTTCTGATCCAACAAACGATTCATGCTTCGAACCGTATCAAAAAGAATGCCGATACCTTGGGCGGAATTAAAATCATCATCCATTGCATCCGAAAACCGCTGCCAGCATTCTCCGGGTTCAACGTCTTGGTCCGATCCCACGCCTATTTTATTCTCAATACGTTCAAGAAGCGCATAGATCTTATCAAGTCCCATTCTTGCTTCATCCAAAGCCTGGTCCGTAAAATCGATGGGACTGCGGTAATGATTGGAAAGAAGAAAAAGACGCACGGTTTCAGGATGATAAGTTTTTAAAACATCCTTTATCATCAAGAAATTACCCAGCGACTT
>JASFHC010000304.1:0-3439 GCA_050123435.1 Desulfobacterales bacterium | reverse complement strand
GATTACTATTTTGTGGAAACATTTTTTATTAATGCTGGGTTTCAAGGCAAGATTTTTAAAGATGAATCAGCTGCAATTGAATGGCTTGAGAAATAGACCCCACTAATAATCAAGTTAAGCGTTATCCCACCTTTTTACTTCTATATATCTTGATGTTGGCTAAAATGCCTGTCACCTCAATTCAGTTACAGGCGAAAAATTATCACAATCCTCGCAATATTTTTCAAGCGCTTTATGATAGTCTTTCTGTTTCAACGCATATAGGTTTTCATCCCAAGACGGCTCGTCTTTTTTTGCTAATAAATCAAGTAACTCCTTTATTGTTGATCGGATATCCTTCATCTTTGTACATGTGTCATTAAAGTTTTTACAATTGACAAAAATTCTCGGTATCATATTGCCTCTATGAATTGAATCTTAACGGATTGCTACCTGTTACAAATTTTTCTTATTTAATCCCTTTTCATTTAAATTTAGACTCTGCTTTTTTATGACGGACCCCCATAAGCTCCGGATCAGACTTTGCTCGCTCTTGGACCCACAATTGTAGGCCTGCAGCAACCTTCGTATGGTTGTTCATTAGTTACCCTCTAATAAATGTTTCTTTGGGCCTAAATGAGCGAGTTAGGTTCTTTATACATGCCTACAGTTAAACATCTATTAGGAAACCCAGTTCGGCCGGTCGGCTAACCAGGATTTTGCGGTTTTGGGCAGCCATTTTTCGAGTTTTTTATCCAGGTAGAACCTTGGATAAAGAAGATCGTCATCTGCTGAGATTAATCCTTGTCTAAGGGCAGTACTGGCCAGAGCTGTATGGGGGTAAATGCGTATACCTACAGTTACCTTCACCGTTTCCAGACCTAATGAATCAATGAAAAAAAGACTTTCTTTCACGGACTCTTTTGTTTCGCCAGGTCCTCCCAACAAGAGAAAACCCATCTGGCGGATGCCGAAGTCTTTGAGTATCTGAGAAATTCGCCGCACTTCTTCAAGATTAAACTGCTTGTTCATAGTTCGCAGGATTTGCTCACAACCGCTTTCGCACCCTAAGGCCACCTCTTTGCACCCGGACTTGGCCATCCACTTCACCAACTCTTCATCAACTTTCCATGGATACAAAATGCAGCGCCATGTAATATTTAAGTCGGCGCCTGCCAGGTGAACACAAAGTGATTTTGCATATGAAGACGGAAGGTTGAATGTATTGTCAACAAAAAAGAAGTGATCAAAACCAGAGTCCACATAATGAGAGATCATTTCGACAACTTTTTCTGGTGGATACTTGCGAATGGTATGCCCTTCTATTAAAGCCGTTGAGCAATACGAACAATTCATTGGGCATCCTCGGCGGCTTTGGACTGGGAGCCATATGTTTGCATCATCCGGAGCGGAATTGGTCCACCTGTGTAAATTTGGAAGCGGCAGGGGATTATCTGCCAGTCTTTTTATTCGCTTTGGCTTAAAGTGAATCCGCTGTCTGGGGAAATAGAGTCCGGGAATCCCAAAAGGTTCTTTTTTTTCATTCAGCATATTGAGAAGTTTCAAAAAAGCAACTTCCCCTTCACCCTGGATACCCATATCCGCATTTAGATAATCCAGGGCGGCTTGCGGGAAAATGCTATATCCAGCACCTCCTAACACAATGGTGGCGTTTGAAATTTTCCGGCATTCGAAGACGATATTTTTTACGGGATCTAAGAGAAATCTCGGGCGTTCCATGTTTTGATCATCGATATTCCTTACTGAAATTCCTATTACATCTGGATGAGAGTCATGGATAGTCCTTTTGAGAAGTGATAGAGAATCCTTTTGATCCAATAGATTGAACAGTTTTATATCATAGCCTGCAATTTGGGTTGCTGCAGCTACATATCCTAAACCTAATGGTAAAACCGGCATGTTTATAGTTTCAGTATTGGCGGAGACCAGAAGTACTTTCAAAACTTCCTCTCTCTATCTAACATTTCCAACATTATCTTTTTATCTTTCTTATTCTTCTCCCTAGACCCTGTTGCTTCGTGATTTTTTTGGATCGTCTCCCAGGTTTTCGTTTTTCTGTTCTTTTTCCTTTCTGAAAAAATATCTGGATGAAATGGTTCAAGAATGTCTTCCGATTCAATTAGCGCTGTGGCATTCGGGGTAGCCATCTGGGAACTGACCTCAAGTATTGCTCATAACTCTTTCCAAATTTCCGTCTCAATGTCGGCCACAACCCAGTGTCGAGTTGCTATAAAGATTCTCAAAGGGATGAGAAACGCAACAATGCACAGAAAAATAGGCTCTATCACTAAGGTCTTGAACAATGGAGAGTTGAATTTCATTTCTTTCTTCTAACGTCGCGGTTAACATGCGGGAAGTCCCCAGGCCTGAAGGTCAATTTTGAAGCGCTTGATGTTAGGCGGCGAGTTCTTACCGATGGCTGACGCGCCTGGCTCAACCTATTCTCAAAACCTTTGCCCCCGGAATCCTTCTCGTCTTGAGTTCAACCAATGCCTGGTTGGCCTCTTCTAAGGCGAATTCCTGAATCTCTGGCTTGATACGCATTTCGGAAGCCAGTTCCAGAAACTCGCTCAAGTTCCTTCGACTGACATTGGCGGCACTCTTGATTTCCTTGTTTAGTGCAGATTGCAAATCCCGTCCATCGGGGCGCGTTAAGCGCTGACACTTGCGGTTGAAACCAAAAGCCGGTACTAACGGGTCACCTGTCAAAACTTCATGGGTTAGGACGAAAATTGGTTTTTTATACATCTTCCGATCTATAGGAGAAGTTTTTTCTTGACAAGCTAAGGCCATATAGAGGTTGGGTCACTTATTGTTGATCTCTTTCCTTCGGCAAATAATCCTCTCTAACGGGGGAAAACACCTCAATAGCCACCGAGTCTTCAAGGATTTCCGCACCATGTTCAACACCACTCGGAATACACCAACTATTGCCAGGCGTAACGTCGTATTCTTCCGAGCCAATTGAAAGACGAATTCGGCCATATGACAAATAGTTAATAAATAAATCCGATTCTGACTTGCATATTACTAAAAAAATGTCAATAGTCAAAGGCGTTTAAACTTAGGGGCTTAGACCCGCCTGCCATTGCAAGCTCGCCGCCAGCTGAGCAAGGTGAGGCGGCCTGAGTCACGAATGGGCAGGTGAGGCAAGCAGGGTAAAAATAATGGCATAAACAGGTTGCCATTAAAAAACATTCAAAGGATAAATCTGGATTTCCGCTGAGCTTTAACAATCGACAATCATCCATCACCAAACATAAAAGATTGCCCCCATTTTTCAGAGAAAACAATTTTTTCAATCGGTTTTCTTTTTCGTTTTCTGCTGGAGTCATCTTTCGGATAACCCACGGCCAGCAATGCGGAAACCTTGATTCTTTTCGGTATTCCCAGGATTTCTTTTAATTTGTTTTCGTCAAACCAGCCGACCCAGCAGGTT
>JASFHC010000303.1:0-3443 GCA_050123435.1 Desulfobacterales bacterium | reverse complement strand
TATTGAACTGGCAAGGTGTTTCGAGCCGCTAAGCGATTATTTTTTAACAGATACCTTAATTTTAGAAAAATCCGGATCTTTTTTTGAACATCAGCCGGTCAAAGGTTTTGTGGGAATAACCGGCCGGACATGCGATTGGAATGTCGCTGCAAAGTTGGTACTGTCAAGCCGGATTCCTGTAATATTGGCAGGAGGGATTACGCCCGATAATGTGTTTGGCGGTATACTGCGGGTTCGTCCGGCAGGGGTTGATAGTTGTACCGGGACCAATGCCGTGGATTCGGAGGGAGATTCAATAAGATTCAAAAAGGACTTTGACAAAGTAAAACGCTTTGTAGATGAAGTGCGCAGGGCGGAACGGGCTATTGGACACAGTTGAGCACAGATCGACAGGATATACGTAATTTCAACGTGATATAAAGGTTTAGTCGTAATTTCAGATGCAACAATTTGAACATCGAACATCGAACGTTCAACGTCCAACGTCGAATGTGGAAGGCGCTTCGCTTTGTTTTTATTATAAATGGTAGAATACATTATTCGATGTTCAACGTTCGATGTTCGACGTTCATCTTTAAAATACCTTCAAGGTGTGGATTCCTCTCTGATGGCATAATCAGATTGCTATAAATAAAATTAAATTTTCAACAAGTTGTAAAATTTTCGAGACGTTCAATTAAGATGAACTCGCAAAAAGTCAAAATTGAGACGGCAACGTAAAAAGTTCAAGTTCAAGGCGTCGTGAATTTCGTGGAATGAGGCGTACTTATGTACGCCGCAGTGAACACGAAATGAAGCGCAACGCAGAAATTGGATTTTTTACGAAGCCGTCAATTAAAGGAGTTATAATTTATGTATATAAGCAGTGATTTGAGGAAAGGTCTTAAAATCGAAATTGACGGGGACCCTTACATTATTGTGCAGTTTGAATTTGTCAAGCCCGGCAAGGGGCAAGCGCTTTATAAGTGCAAGCTGAAAAATATGCTGACCGGCGCACAGTTTGATCGTACATTCAGATCCGGTGATAAATTCAACCCGGCAAACCTCGAAGAGCACGAAATGGAATATCTGTATTCGGATGGCGAACATTACTGTTTTATGAATACATCGACATATAATCAGGATTTTCTCACCAAAGATCAGGTGGGTGATGCCACTGATTTTTTAAAGGAGAACACGGTATGCAGTGTTCTTTTTTTCCAAGGAACTGCTATCGGAGTGACGCTTCCTAATTTTGTGGAGTTAAGGATAACCCAAGCGGAGCTCTGGGCAAAAGGGGATACGGCTACCGGCAGCACAAAGCCGGCAACACTCGAAACCGGTTATGTGGTTCAGGTTCCTCCATTTGTTGATGAAGGGGAATTTGTTCGGATCGATACCAGAACCGGCACATATGTGGAACGGGTTAAGGAGTGAAGCAAGGGCAAGTTCATTCGCTTCGCTCACAATCAAACATTCAAAACTAAAGGGGATTAGCGTAATCACCAATCCCCTCTAATCATATAATAGAATGATTTGTATAATGGTCGGGACGACTGGATTTGAACCAGCGACCCCAGCGTCCCGAACGCTGTGCTCTACCAGACTGAGCCACGTCCCGACCTATTTTATCCTTTTATGTCCCTAATCCTTAATTGTCAATCCTTTTATAAGGTGAAAGGATTGTTTACGATAATCGTTTCCTCCCTTCCCGGGCCCACGGATACAATATGAATCGGGGTTTCGGTAAGTTCCTCAATCCGTTTCAGATAGTTTTTGGCATTTTGGGGTAGATCGTCAATTTTTCGGACACCGGATATATCTTCCGACCATCCCGGCAGAGTTTCCAATACCGGCTTGCAGGCCCCGAGGATCTTTATGCTTGCCGGAAAATCATGGATAATTTCGCCGTTACATTCATAGGCGGTGCAAATGTTAAGGAATTCCAGCTCTCCCAATACATCCAATTTGGTTATGGCAAGACCGGTGAGTCCGTTCAGGCGCGCAGAATTTCTCAGTAAAACCGAGTCAAGCCATCCGCACCGGCGCTTCCGCCCGGTTGTGGCACCGAATTCCGCGCCTTTTACTTGAATCGCATCGCCGATTTCATCAAAAAGCTCAGTAGGGAAGGGGCCTTCTCCCACACGGGTTGTGTACGCCTTTACGATACCCACAACACCGGTGATTTCTTTCGGCCCGATACCTGCTCCGCAGCAGGCATTCCCGGATACGGTGTTTGAAGAGGTAACATAAGGATAGGTGCCGTGATCAATGTCAAGATGCGTACCCTGGGCGCCTTCAAAAAGGATCTGCTTATTTGCCTTGATGGCCTGGCTCATCACAATAGAGATGTTGACCACATGAGGGGCGAGGCGCTCGGCATATCCCTCATAAGCATCGATAATACTCTCAGGATCTACGGGTTCAGAGGAAAGGTAATGTTTCAGGTAGAAATTCTTTTCTTCAAGGATGGTTTTTATCTTTTCGGTAAACCCCTGGAAATCAATCAGGTCCACAAAGCGGATTCCCCTGCGGCAGGCCTTGTCTTCGTAGCATGGGCCGATGCCGCGCCCGGTGGTTCCTATTTTTTTGTCACCTTTTTTCTTTTCGCGGGCGAGATCTATCTGTTTATGATAGGGCATGATTATATGGGCTTTTTCGCTGATTTTAAGAGTGTCTGAACCCACGTCTAAGCCCTTTTTTTCTAGAGTGTCGAGTTCTTGGACCAGAACTTCAGGATCCACCACCATTCCGTTTCCGAGAAGGCAGGTTTTTTTCTGCAAAATCCCGGACGGCACCAGATGGCTGATAAACTGTTCGCCGTTCACAACAATGGTATGCCCGGCATTGTTTCCCCCCTGAAACCTTACAACAATATCGGAAAATTCCGACAGAAGATCGACGATTTTACCTTTGCCTTCATCACCCCATTGGGTTCCGACAATTACGATGTTGGCCACGTGCTACTCCTTTTTAACCTGATTGTATGATTTTTTTTTGACACAGACCGCCCGCCAGCAAAGCTCGCCCGGCATTACCCTAAGGCGCAGCCTCCGATTTTTACTATTATTATCTGTGGTTGTCTGAGAAAGTTTATGCCCTATTTAGTCTAAATTCGTTTTTGCCGAAAAAAATCCTGGATCAATGTTCGGCATTCTTCCTCACATATACCCGTTATGATTTCCGGCCGGTGATTCAATCGGGTATCATGGGCGATGTTGTATAAAGAACCGGCAGCCCCCCATTTTGGGTCATGGGCGCCGAAAACGACCCGTAATACTCTGGCGTGAACAATTGCTCCCATACACATACTGCATGGTTCGATAGTAACATACAGCGTTGTGCTTAACAACCGGTAATTCAGAATCTTTTGCGCAGCCTTGCGTAGTGTGATTATCTCGGCATGTGCCGTAGGATCTGCGAGGCTTATGGTCTGGTTATGTGATGCAGAGAGGATGTTCCCT
>JASFHC010000302.1:0-3450 GCA_050123435.1 Desulfobacterales bacterium | reverse complement strand
TTTTGTATCACAAAAAATTCATTGTATTAATAGTTCACTTACATTTAAGACGTTCCCAAACTCTCAGAAACTTCATTTTAAAATCTCTTTAGTTATAGTTGCCCACGTCTCTAAAATTTTGTGCTGGCCCCGAATATTACAAACCCAACCTGGTCGTCGGAAACCGTCGCAGACACTTTTCCTGTTTCTTCCGAAATGACCATGGTCCAACCTCGGCCGTTTTCCGAACCCTGTAGTAACATATTCCCATTGGTGTGCTCGAAATTCTTTATCTTGGTCACCTCCTTTTTTTCATTTTCTACAGTATTTACATCTTGCGTCTCATCATAATTCTCCCTTCTTTTTTGGCCTACCTTTTTGTTATCAGCAGGCGGGTCCAAGCTCCTAACCTCTTATCTTTATTTTTGAACACAGTGGGTAGCTTTCTGGCTCAATCGGATTGAGCCCCGGCTATATGAACAGTTACATTCATTTTGGCGAGATCAATTTGTTCTTTTGTAAATCATCAACCACAACTTTGATCACATCATTAATGATTTGATATTTTGAGTCTTTGCTCCATGTTTTTGATTGTCCGGACCAAATAAGTTTTTCTGTTTTTACGTCGTACAAATTCGTTTCCAATCGGACGGTTTTGCTTGTGCTTGAATAACTCGGATCACGCGAATAACTGAATCGGCTGTAATAAAAACCGTAATAGCCTGTATTTGCTTGACCGCCTCGTGTGACAACTTCTTTTTCTTCTTTGTCAATCAAGTGCGTGATGATCACAGCGTCATTTTTAAATTGATTGACAGCATTTAATATCATCTCTTTTGTCAGTTTTAAATCCGGTGGCATGAGTATGGCATCTTCACTTGAAACCGCTTCAACTTCAACTGATTTTAACTGTGCAACGAATTTCCTTTCAAAAGATCGCCGAGAATCTTCATTACCCGTTATTGCAATTACAAGAATATTAGATGCGGGTTTTCCTTTATAGGCCTCATTTACTTGCTTGTGGGTGAGTTGGGTCCCGGCGCAAGAAATAATCAGAAAAACAAAAGGAAACAAATAGACAAACCATTTAGCAGAACTTTGTTTCATTAAACTCCTCCTAACCGTAAAAGTGCCTTATCGTAGGCTATAGAACCAAACAATTCTCTTGGATCTAAGATACTGATTTCGCATCTTTGACCACATGAGATATCAGGGCAGTAGGTGCTGGCGATATTTCAATTTTTTGTATATTGTTCGTTGGGATGATAATAAGCTTTCCATCCAACTCGACACCGACATAGTTGGCGTTCATACTGCGTTCGATTCTGCTTCCCGCATTCCTTACTCTTTCATCGGTTGCCTCAATTTTAAATATAACCGGATCTCCTGAAACAAGATGTATGGAAATAGTTGCTTCAGATGGACTTTGCATATGTTACCCCTTTAAAATTAATTATTGTTATAATTTCGGTGTTATGTCAGTTTGTGGTATATTGAGATTTACTCATGAATTTCTTACTTATAACCACTTGTGCTTAGTCACAAAAAAAATTACCATGTGCATGTATTGTGTGGGCCCATATCAAGCATTTTCTCTTTTCTATGGGCCCGAATGCGGCTATAAGCTGTGGTTTTATTTTTTGGGTTTGAAAGTGAATTTCTGGCCGCCAATGGACGCCTCGTACATCAGTCCGCCTTTGGCATGAACGAACACGACCATTCCTTTATGGTAGCTTGTTTTAGCCTGTGCACCGGTGGCAGGACCGGCACTTGCTCCAGCAGAGGCTCCTTCGGTGCCAGCACTTGCTTGGGCGCCAGCTGTGATCGCAACAGCCGAAGCCGTTGCATCAAACTCGAAATTTCCGCTGGTAAATTCGTCATAGGCTCGCTTGTCTTCAAAAAATATCATCTGACTGAAGGCTTGACCTCCCAACTGAAAACCTATGGACCCTTTTACCAAAGAAGTCTCGCCGGTAACCTTGCCACCCTTGTAGACTTGGCCCGTTCCGTAAGAACCTCCGATAACGAAGCCGGCTTTGCCGATGGTCGGAAAAACCGCATATCCATAAGCGTTCTTAAAAAATGGCTGAACCGCTTCAGACTTCTTGAACACGTTAATGGTATCGGTAAACTTGTCGGCATGTGCCGGACTGGACAAAATCAGTCCCGCCAAAACCACAATCAACACTACTGGAAAACGATAGTTCTTTTTCATACTTCCTCCTTTCATCTATTAAAGTTTTATCCAAATTACAAAACAGATCGGCCTGAAAACAATCCAAGATCATGAATTGGAACCACTTGAATTAATTATGACCCGATAAATAAAGTCTTAAAAAGCAACAACCATGCCATCATAGCAAATTTGCATAACTATCAGTTATCCTTTAACAAAAAATCTAAATCAATCAAACATGTGTATCGTAATCAGTATTTAATGAAACACTTTTGTCTCGTAAAACAGCGTTTCTCAACACTTATTTTAACATGAAACTCATTTTGATCTTCGTTTATAGAAAATAGTGGGGAAGATGAGGATTGTTTTACAGATATCCCTTTGTCATACCCATTCTGTATCCAACCTTTTTTATTTGCCGTGATTATTCTATTATCACAAGGTTGGTTGTTTTTCAGATATATATTTGGGACACAAAATATCGAATGGCCGGATTTCTGCAACTATCCCCAAACTAATGATGGCGCGCATAAAATACCAATGCCGACTGTCCTGAAAATGGCAGGGATAAACATTTAAAAACTCTTTGGCATCACCTTGGATGACTTTTCGAATCCCTTTTTCGATATTATAGACATCTTACGCATCCCCTCCTGTGGAGGGATCACAGACCTCCAGATAAATGATTCCCGTGTAATCAAAATCTTCCGGCATTCACTTTTTAAACGAATAAGCATTCCATGTACGATTGGTTTCAAGCATGACAGCGTTTTGGTCCAGAATAGCGATATAGGCAGAAAGCGAATTAATTACAGCTCTGGCCAGCTATTCGGAAAAGCTTAACGGTTCAATATGGGACTTTACTTCTTTTGGCCGGGTTTTTATATGTGTACTCCCAGATTCGATCAGTCAAATTATATAGTCTTTTTAATATGTTTTATATTACTCTACTGTAGATGTCATTTTAAAGTAGATCATGCAGTCATTCGATAATGTCTATGTTTCGCAGTTTTTTTCTGAGGCTCTCAACACGACGACGATTAACACCCAAATCTGAATAGCCGATTCTGGAGGCCGAACGAAGATGGACAATACCACTCGAAGGAATTAAATGGAGCATGAGATCATCAACAAATCGAAAAATCATGCTTCTGCATTCGGCATGAATGTCGCTGTTATCTGCTGAAATTATTTTAGTTCGAGGCAGTGATTTCACTGTTTTTTGAACCATTTTCCAACCGGTTCTATAATCTTTTTTGAGTTTGAAGGGTTCAATCCGATGTTTTGGATTTTTT
>JASFHC010000301.1:0-3456 GCA_050123435.1 Desulfobacterales bacterium | reverse complement strand
GATATAGAAGGAAACGCTCCCCCATCTGAGAAATAACGCCATGTTTTCTATCATATACGGGAGTGCATGCTCCGACTAACCCTACATGGCCAGTCCAGACAACTTTTGCACTGGTGCC
The DNA here is from genome assembly GCA_050123435.1 of Desulfobacterales bacterium. GTDB lineage: Bacteria > Desulfobacterota > Desulfobacteria > Desulfobacterales > UBA11574 > S5133MH16. The sequence goes on along the minus strand of JASFHC010000301.1, from coordinate 3,338 downwards.
ACCGGTCCCGTACATATTAGAGACCTTGCCGTCATACACTTCCCGCCATTGTGCCATAATGATTTTCAAGTCATCTGCCCGCTTACTCAGGATGGTTGTAAAATCTTTCATGATTACGATTTTATTATTTAACTCCGGTAGTAGTGAGGCATTCTCTTTGCCGGAAATAAGCGTCTTTGTCGTCATGTCGCTAATGAAATAAGTAAACTGTAACCCATCGAGAGTGTTCAACAACTCAGTTTTTGCCGAAGATGACGCCCCAATTATCAGAAGCCACAGCGGATCTGTCTGAAAAAAATTTGCGACAACAACCGCCATGATAACATCGATAATCTGATAATCATCAAGCGATAGATGCTTCTTGAACAACTTCTTCAAGTCACTTAAAGCGTAGCTTAACTTTAAACCCATTTGTGGTGCTCCCTTTTTTGTAACGTTCAACAGAATCTATAATCTTATGAATCGATCCCGATTCTAAAGGTGGTTTATTGTGTATGTCCCATGCCAGAAGAATACTGAGGATATCTTTCTTCGGCAATTTGTTGATGAAGTACCCTGCAATTTTGGTTCCCATTACGTCCCGGTCGCCCTCTCTGACGCCTTTCAACGCTTCGGTCAACCATCCTTCAGGATTCGCTTGGCTATCTTTTGCGCTTGCTCTGTTGTACTTCTTTGGCTTGATATTCCATTCTGAAATCAAGGCATCCAGCTCGGATTCACCGATTTTTTTGACTCCGGCCAAAACGTCCCATTGATTAGGCAATGGATCAGTGAATTTCGTGCCTGGGTCTAAGAATAAGGTGTGACCTTTCTTCACAGCTTTTCCTTGAAACGGCAATGCAATTAGATTTCCGTACCCGTTTGCATGGATTGAATCTTGATTAGGGAACAATCGGTCGAAACTGGAAATATCAACGTCATCACCGATTACGGCTGCCTCCTGCAACATCGCAAAACACACTGCTCTGGCCTTCAAGGCTGGCACCAGACCACTAAAAAAAATGTAGGCATGATAACCCTTGCCCGACTTCGATCGCAGGATATAACAAGGTATTTCCTGAACCTCGCAAACTTTATAAAACGCTTTTACATCTGCCAGCGGGTTCCGTTTTCCGTCGTGGTCATCATAGTCCCCGGCCACAAACCGGCATTCGTTGCCGTCCAAAAGAGGATATGCTCCCAGGATCTCAGTGCCGGTCAAATGCTTTCTGGCCCACTCATCCGACCATTTGGCATAGTCCTTATTTTGACAATCCCGGCATCGACCGCCTTTTTTGAGTTTGAGGCAAAGGCCCGTTTTCCATTCGTTATTGCATATGGGACTGTACCCGGATTCTTTTTCGTTTTTCCAAAATTTGGGGACAACATCTTGCCGGCCATAGAATGTTTTGCGAAACAATTTGATTTTTTCTGATTGGCTAAAATTACTCATCGTCGAATCCCAATTATTGATTAGTTTCCGGGAATGATTTTGTGGGATTCCACGTATTCAATGACATCAGACAGGGAATAGCGCACTGATCGCCCAATTTTACAATACGGGATACCGCGACGTCGGTGTCTGTCATTGCGCAAGGTCGGCAAGGCTCGGCCTGTAATTTCTGACACCTTGTGTTCGTCGATGTAGACGGGAATCTGGTTTGTAGTGTCTTCGGTGAGTTTTTGAACGTTTGTGGTTTTTTGCATTTTGGATCTCCTTTTAAAAAATGGGTTAAACGGAGATCCCTGCAAAAAAAAAACGAGTGTCAGCTAAAGGGCAGTGATCCCCCGCTCGACTCTCGTTGGAGTTCTTCTGATGGTAATCGCAAAAAGATTGCCATCACCACAGATGAGCAAAAAATTTTTTCTAATTTTAAAAAAACTAAATAAGTCCTAATAAGGTCTACTGAAACAATGTTAAAAAAACAAAATCAAAATGTCAAGATTATTTTTTACGATCTTTCAAACTCACAACCCCATTCTTATCAGCAATAATCCTGTTTGCCGCCTCCGTAATTATATCCCCAGCCAGACCAGAAGCCCTTTTAAGAGCTTCATCTCGAAGGTGCGCGTACCTTTGCGTCATTATCGGGCTTTTGTGGGTCAACAATCTCTGAAGGGTGTACATATCTACTTTGCCGGATGAGGCAAGCATAGAAGCATATGTATGCCTGAGTCCATGGAGGGGGCGAAAATCCTTTGGTAGCCCCGCAGCCTTTTTGATTTTATTTACCCCGGCCTGCGCGCTTATCCTTTGTTTCCCACCTCGTCCGGGAAATACGTAGGGGCTTTTTGTCTTGGAATGAGAGGATAAAAGCTGTCTGGCTTGATCATTAAGCGGAATCTTTTGAGAAGGACCGCCTTTTGATTCCACAATGTGAATGAAGCCACGGTCGAAATCGATATGTTTCCATTTCAGCTTAAAGAGTTCGCCGCGCCGCAAACCGCTATAAAGAACCATTTTCATAAGATTTTTAATCTGTATGTTTGAGTCTTTTTCGATTGCCTCAAGAAGTTTTTTTAACTGGTCTTCTGACAGATCCTCGGTTTTAAGATTGTTCACAGTGGGTTTCTGTATATGGAATGATATGCTCTCGCATAAATTCATTTTGACGCCAAAATTTATAATCCAAGTTAAAAGATTAAGAATATGTTTAACGGTCTGGGGAGATAGTTTTTTAAGCAGTCTAATGCGTAAGCGATCGACATCCAGAGGTAATATATCTTTTGGCTCTTTGGAACCGAAAGGCCCTTTTAAATATTTTTCATATCGGCCCTTATCAACTTTACTTGATTTATTGTTTAGCCTTCCCTTCATGTATTCTTTAAAAAGCCTGTCAACAGTCCATTTTGCTTCTTTCGCTTCTTTTGCGGCCTTTTCTTCCTTTCGTTTTTCTTTACGGGTTAATCGTTTTCCTTCAATCAATTCTGCTCTAATACCGGCAGCTTTAGCAGGTGTCATATCATCAGCAAACTGACGGCCAGCTTTTTCTTCATGGACCTTTCCGTTTTTTTTATATACAACATAATAGACTTTTTCAGTTCCTTTGCGACCGATTCTTTTAGCCTTCCGAAAGAAAACACCGCTATATTTTGTTTTTTCTCGCTCGCCCATAGCACTTCCTTTTTGATGGAGGTGAAAACCTGGAATTAATTTTCCAACCCTATTTCCAACCTTTTTTTTATATATCAGGGTAAATTTAGGTAAGTCAAGAAAAAAGAAATTTTTATAGAATCATATATATCAAGGGTTTTTATTAACAGAAAGTAAATAGCGGTAAATAATAGTTTCCGGCCTCTCACGCCGGTAACGGGGGTTCGATTCCCCCTGGGATCACCAGAAATAAAATCAGGGCGTT
>JASFHC010000300.1:0-3460 GCA_050123435.1 Desulfobacterales bacterium | reverse complement strand
ATTCATATCTCACTGCTGATAGAACTATAAAAATCGAATATATTTCCTTTCCAATAACGAATAACAAATAACCAATAACTTCAATTGAGCGTTTTTCGCTCAATTGAGGTAATATTCAAGCATGAAAAACTCTTTAACTTAGGAGATTCAAACCATGAAAAGGAGAATTGTAATCTTTCTTATTCTTTTTACCCCTTTTTTAACTTTGGCTGAAACAGACAATGCTGAAAACCAGGCTGTTCAGGCAGCCAAAACCTGGTTGGCGTTAGTGGATGCCGGCGCCTATGGACAGAGTTGGGAAAAGGCAGCAGCTTATTTTAAAGTAGCCGTTCAAAAAACTCAGTGGAATCAAACCGCAACAGCGGTAAGAGGGCCTTTGGGGGCAGTGGTTTCGCGCTCATTGAAATCCGCCACTTATGTTACTTCATTACCCGGCGCCCCTGATGGAGAGTATGTGGTTATTCAATTTTCATCCTCGTTTCAGAACAAGGCGGCAGCAACAGAGACGGTGACCCCAATGCTTGATAAAAACGGGCAATGGCGGGTTTCGGGGTATTATATTAATTAGGTACACATAATCGGATGCTATTTTCTGGATTTCCAGCTGCAAGACTTCAAGCGCCGGGGCGATAATAAACCTTTTGCCGCGCCCTGGCCGCAGCTTTCAGAACATCCACTTTAACGTCTACATAATCGTAAACCCTGGCTTTCTTTTTTCCGGGTGCGGGCCGGAGGACCCGGCCAATGTATTGAAGCACCCTACCGCTGAATTTTATGGGCGTGGTCAGAAACAGCGGAGACAGATCCCTGCGATCAAACCCCTCTCCTATAAGCTGCCCTGTGGCCAGCAACACGTTGACGTCTCCTTGATTCAGACGGTCGAGAACCTCCCGCCGTTGACTTCCGGTAAGATCACCGGTCAAAAGTTCGCATGATATGTTATATCTGTATTGCAAAAGGGTCTTCAAATTCTCACAGTGTTTTTTTCTGTCTGAAAGAACCAGACAGACCCCATCATTTTTATATACCTCCTGTGCGACATCTGATGCGATCAGGCGATTTCTGTCGTCGTCGGACGTAAGTTCGGATATCATTTTGCTGTATTCATTCACCGGATCGTAATACGGCTTAAAATCGGTCGCCCTAATGATAATTTCAGCAGGCAGTACATCACCGCTTTCAACCAAACGGCGTTGATCGATCTTTTGGTGCACATCTCCCAGGTGCCAGAATATCAATTTTGACAGCCGGTCCCGGCGCCATGGGGTTGCCGACAGTCCGAGCATATATTTGGAATCAAAATCGGTCACCGCCTGGGTAAAGGTTCGGCTGGGACATCGATGGCATTCATCCACCAGAAGAAAACCCACATATTGCGATACGTCCTCAGCACATTTATACAGGGATTGAACCAAGGCAACTGTAATCTTTTCGCCAACAACTTTTTTCCCGCTGCCGATAAATCCCACGCTCTCCTCCGGTAGTCCGAGAAATTCACCTGCCCTTTCCACCCATTGATACGCCAGATCTTTGGTATGCACTACAATCAGTGCAGGTTGCCGGCGCCGGGCGATAATATAAAGCGCCATAACCGTTTTTCCGCTGCCGGTGGGAGCACTCAATGTGCCGAAATCTCTTGACAGCATGCCCGTAACCGCTTTGTTCTGGAAGGGCTTTAATTTCCCGGAAAAATTGATATCCACCGGCGTCAACACCCGTCTCCGATCATCAATTTCAATCGTTACCCCCCGACGTCTGCAGAGCAACAACAGCTGCCGCATATACCCCCTGGGTATCCACAAGCCGCCGCCCCGGGTTTTATCATAAAATCTAAGCAGTTTTGGGGTGCCCCGGTTCCAGCGGCCCATTCTCTGATTTTCTATCCATTTTGGATTGGGAAATGTCAGCGTATCCATGAGGTTGGCCCGGATTTCCGCAGGAATATTGTAAAGCCTGAGATTGTTTGTCAGGATGATTCTCAAAGGGGTGGTGTTTGCCATATTATTCCGTAATGTTGTATGAGATGGAATCTTTTTAAGTCTCTTGTCTTATTGTTTTATTGGAAACCCCGGCCGTGTGTCAATACATGTAGGATATTTCTTCAGGACAAACGCCTTAAACTCTCAATACAGGGGGAACCCTCCACGACAGCATGTATCTCTTCCCAACCGACTGAAACTTGTGATTAAGCACCAGAATCAAATGCGTTTGCCTTGGAAATTTCTTATTCCCGAGTTGAAGGATTTTTTGCAAAGAGATGTGATGAGATCGAGTAAAAAACCGCTCAATTGAAGTTATAATATCTTGATAATATATTTTTTAGAGCTATAATTGTGATATTTATAAGCTTGTTCTAAATGTCTTGACTCATGAAAAATATAAGCACACGGATGTAACCGGTATTCTACTAATGAGAAAATAATCTTTTGAATGATATTGGTTCAAAAATAAAAAAATGACTGTTCATCATATTCATCAGCCCATAGAACCAGACAATGGGGAACATTATGCGAATCAACGCAAGCTGTTAATTGCCCTATCGATTACAACCATTGTCATGATCGCCGAAATAATCGGCGGCCTTCTGGCCAACAGCCTCGCCTTGCTCAGCGATGCCGGACATATGTTAACCGATATATTGGCTTTGGGCTTAAGTTTGGCCGCCATGAAGTTTGCCAAAAAACCGCCGACACCCTCCAAGACCTTCGGGTTCCATCGATTGGAAATCCTGGCCGCGTTTTTTAACGGCATGCTGCTGTTTTTTATCTCTTTTTACATATTCTATGAAGCATATCATCGCCTCGTTCAGCCCGAGGAAATCAAGGGCTTATTTATGCTGGTAGTTGCTTTTATAGGGCTTTTAGCCAATGGGGTGGGAATTCTACTTTTAAGAAAATCCGCCCACACAAGCTTGAATGTTAAATCAGCTTTTTTCCATATCATTGGGGACACAATTTCTTCCGGAGGAGTGATTGTCGGAGGCTTGTTAATCTTATATACAGGCTGGTATTTAGTAGACCCTTTAATTAGTATTTTTATTGGGATATTAATCCTTAGAGGTGCTTATGCTCTGATAATGGAATCAATCGACATTTTTCTGGAAGCAACCCCTAAAGACATAAACGTAGAGGAAATGTTGGACGAACTCCGTAAAATCAAGGGGGTTAAGGATGTACATCACTTACATTTATGGACAATTACCTCCGGTATTAATGCCATGAGCGCCCATGTATTAATTGATGATCTGCTAATCAGCAGTAGCGCTTATATATTAAAGGAAATAAAAAGCCTTCTCCATAATAAATATAGAATAGAACACAGCACGATTCAGTTTGAAAGCGAATCCTGCGGGGATGATCTCTTGAAAGGGCATGTTCACAGGTAATGGAACGGATAAATAATGGCCGTTGAATTTAATGTTCTCTTTTACAGCTCTATAGCCGGTTTATCAACCATTTTG
>JASFHC010000299.1:0-3508 GCA_050123435.1 Desulfobacterales bacterium | reverse complement strand
TTCACCATTATTTTGAAAATTTTCCGGTTCTCGGAAAACCCCAGATGGCGTTGAAATGGTGTTCTCCAAATCGTCTCCCGCCCAATGAGCCGGCCATCCAAAGTATAGACAAGAAATTCTTTCATACTGACGTGAGACCGGTTCGTCTTCACTGATTGGCGGGCTTTCCTCGATTTGTTCTTTGGTTAAATCGACATGAAACAGCTGGGTTGAACGGTCCGGATTTTCGAGTTCCATCAAAGGTATAAGAACTTTACGCCGGTTCAAAAAACCACCGGTATCGGTAACCATATATCGAACTATCCAGGGACGCTCCTCAAAAAGAAAATCATCGCACTTACCAAATTGTCCGTCCTTTGCCATTAGTTTATAGCCAATAATTTCGTTTATACAATGATGCACTTTCTGTAATCCTTTCTAATTTTTTAAAAAAAATATTCCTCAGTCAAATGGCTTTCAATCCATATCTTTATTTACAACGATTTTATATTTAAATATATAATCTTTATTCTGTATTGATCATAAGTTCGGTGAGTATTCTCAGATGGAAAATTATGTAGTGAATTTGTTCAGAGATTCTATATGAAGCGACCATTACTGATGGCTTCATATTTCTGGGAATGTATAGATTCCACTAATTCAAATAAGTCCTGAATGGTGTTTGTTGTTTTGGAGAGAAAATAATCTGCACCCTTATGCACTGCTTCGGCCCGATACTCAGGAGAGTCGCAATTACTGTTAATCGTAATGACAGTATGCGGATACACAGATTTTATCTTTTTGAGCAGATCTAGCCCGTTTTCCTTTTTCAGACAAATATCCATGAGGATAAACTCGGGTTTATGTTTCTCGATAAGTTTTAAAGCCTCCTCTGAGTTAGATGCTTCAGTTATTTTCACAAAAGGAAGCCTTAACTCCAAAATCGCTTTTATTCTCCGCCGCAATTTGTTATCATCTTCTATAATCAATAGTTTAAACATGGTACTTTCAATCGGCACGACTTATAAGTGAAAGGTTGGAAGGTTAAGCAAAATTATTACAGACCATACCGTAATTATGATTCACTCTATCTTAATTAATCTTTACCGTGTATGGGGGAAATTATGTATTTCGGTTGACGTTTTTGATTAATTCAGGAGTGTAATTGGCGCTTACTTAAAACTTCCATGATAAATGATGGCCCTATTTAAAGGGAGCATATCATTTTAAGGTGAATAGGTTTAATATGGTTGATGTGAAAAAAATTGTTATTGCTGAAGACCAAACATTAGTTCGGCAGGGGTTAAGGTCTCTGTTGGAATCTGAAAAAAGATTTAAGGTGGTTGCTGAGGCCGGAGATGGAATTGAAGCAATTCGACTTGTTGAAAAACACAAGCCCGATTTAGTTTTGTTGGACCTTGCCATGCCGAAAATGAGCGGATTGTCCGTCCTCAAGGATATAAAAAACAGGTATCCGGAAACAAAAATACTGGTATTGACCTTTCACAGTTCGGAAGAATATATTTTAGAAGCATTTGAATCCGGTGCAAATGGATATTGTTTAAAAAAGGATTCTCACGCAGAACTATTAGCTGCGATTAAAAATATTTTGTCCGGAAAAAGTTTCATTAGCCCAGCCATTTCCAGTAAAGTCTTGGAGGGGTATCTTGAAGGCCGAAAGAAATTAAAGAAAAAGACGTCATTGGAAACCTTGACACAACGTGAAAAAGAGGTCTTAAAGTTGGTGGGCGAAGGTTACTCAAGTATTGAAATTGGCGACATCCTTTGTATCAGCTCCAAAACGGTTGACAAACACCGATCAAATATAATGAACAAAGTAAATTTGCACAGCGCTGCAGCTCTCACGGCTTACGCCATCGAGAAAGGACTCGTTACCAAGTAGGTTGGATTTCACTCAATTGACCAAGATGCCCTTATCACGGTTCCTTTATTGGAAGCAGATATAACCGTCAGTGTCCCGCCAAACAATTCTGTGCGCTCTTTAATATTTTTGAGCCCAAAACCTTTCTCAAAAATTTCTTTTTCATGGATTTCATCCAAATCAAATCCTACACCATTATCTTCGATAATAAGCTCTATTACCTTTTCGGATTGTCTTAGAGATACGTTGACATGATCCGCATGACTGTGTTTGGATATATTATTCATGGTTTCTTGCAATATCCGGTAGATAAGGATTTTTAATGAACCAGAAAGCAACTCCTCATTTATTTCCATCTCACTTTCAACCCTAATGTGAGAATATATTTCATTAAACTCGCGGCATACACTTCGTATGGCAGCCTTAAGACCCAAATCATCCAATATTGAAGGGTGAAGGTTTCGGTAAATCCTTTGAGTTTCATCAATTGTATCATGAAGGATGGATAAGACGTCGTTTAGGTAAGCTGCCAGCCCGCTTGAACTTTGATTGATTTCGGAAAGTATTTTTTCTAAACTGTATTTAATCGCTGTCAGTTTTCCTCCAATACCGTCATGCAGTTCCTGAGATACGAGCTTCCGCTCGGATTCCTGGGCGTTAACGAGTCTTGAAGATAAGTCTCTCAGAGCGATCTCAGCCTGCTTTTGGGCACTAATATCAGCAACAGACATTAAACGGCCCATCATTTTTCCATCCCTGTCCTTTAACTTGGAGCTTGTCACCAATCCATAAAATTGTTCTCCGTTTTTACGTCGAAAGGGAACTTCTATCCCTTCAGAAGGAATGCTGTCGCTCAAAAGCAATTGAAATTCATCTTTAAAAGATTCAACGACTTCCGATGGCCAATAGATAAACGGATATTCAGCTTCTAAAAGTTCATCTTCACTCCAACCGGTCATCTCGCAGAATACCCTGTTGACATAGATTTGTCGTCCTGCGAGATCAATCCCGGAAATACCGGCAGGAATGGATTCTTCAATTGCTCTACGAAAAATATGTTCGGCGATTAGTGCTTGTTCCACAGGCTGTTTATCCGCAAATTCTTGGTCCAGGACCTCAACCGCCATCTCCGGCTCGGAATGGTTATCAGCTATCAATTCCTGCTTTCTAAACGATTCTTTCAGATTCTTTTTTGCATCCTTATAGGTAACGGTTTTTTTCTCAAGCTTTTGAACTTTTTTTCTCAATTCTTCATATGTATCTTTTTCACTCATCATTGTAGCCCCCAATCAATAAAACGAGAGGGCTCATACCATTATGCAGGTTAAATTCCGAGCATGAGCCTTTATTCAGTACATAGAGTGTACCCCTTTAATTTGTCTATGTTTATATCTTTCTTGAAAAAATTTTTTTACAGGAATCAGTAAGAGGCTTTTTACAATTTATAGATTAATAACATGGAAGTATCAAAAACTGCAATTATTTTGATTTTAGGCTAAAAGAAACAAGGAATCAAGTCTGGCTGGGGGAAGAGCCTTTTTGTGGGGAATAATTATTTCTGAGCTTTTCTGAAAAAAATTAGGGGTTGTGCTGATACCTTTTATTATATTTAGCAGCCTTAGCCCAGTTATTGTAGTAAATAGTTTG
>JASFHC010000298.1:0-3511 GCA_050123435.1 Desulfobacterales bacterium | reverse complement strand
TTTAAGATCTAATGCACCTAAATCGACCATGTCCATTTTGAAGACATGAAGCATGGTATCATAAATCATATTTGCAGATTCTCCACTGTGGGTATAAGACCCGAAAGCTCCCCCCATCTTCCCTATCAAATTTGCCTTCTCAGCTAGAAATAGAAATGTTTTCATTCCGGCGGTTAAATCTCTGTGATACGTGGGACAGCCGAAAATAAATCCATCGTATCCTTTTAAATCTTCTTCGCTTTTTATTTCGGAAATCTTTTTTAATTCGGCGTCGTTTCCGGTAAAACGGATTCCTTCTGCAATATATTCCGCCATTTTTTTCGTATTTCCTGTTCTACTGTAGTATCCAACCAGTACCTTTTTCATTTTTTAATCTCCTTTCTTTGTTAGTGTTTCAAATTTGTCGTGCCAGGCACACTTATTACAATACGTTTCTGTCTCTTTAGTTATTTCAGGTAATTCAGAATCATCACCATCAGGATCAAAGCAAATTTTACCCTCCGGGCATTCAAACTCATAGGTCTCATATTCATCAGCCGGATCTTTTACATAAAATTTAACACAGCCGCATGCCGGACATTTCATATTGTTTACCTCCTTATTCCACCCTGGAGAAAGCCTTGATATTGGCCTTGCAAACCGGACACGATTCGGGCGGCTCATTTTCACAAGTGTAGCCACATACGGAACACACATAATAACATTCTACTTCTTCCGGATCATCCAAATTGTCCAGAGCCTTTTGGTAAAGATCGGCATGCACTTTTTCAACCGCATTGGCATAAGTGAAGCTGCGCTCCGCCGCTGTATTACCCTCTGATTTAGCCGCTTCAATCATGGGCGGGTACATACTTTTAAATTCATGGGTTTCACCGGCAATGGCTTCTTCAAGGTTTTCCGCGGTAGTTTTAATGGCCTTGAGAGCCCTTAAATGGGCATGTGCATGCACGGTTTCGGCTTCTGCTGCGGCCCTAAAGAGTTTGCCGACCTGCGGGTAACCTTCCTGATCCGCTTTCTTTGCAAATGCCAGATATTTTCGGTTGGCCTGTGATTCCCCTGAAAATGCTTCCAATAAATTTTGATCTGTTTGACTCATTAATTTTCTCCTTTCTGTGTTAAATGTGGTATCATGATACCTCTGATTTTAGCACCTTTTACCTTAGAGTAAAGTATAATCAAAATTCGTGCCAAACTTTATGAAATGCTAATTAAAAACGGTATAACATCGACCTAATCGCTAATTTTGTATAAAGACAAATAAATAAATAAGTTACTATAGAATTTGCTGAAGGTTTAATTGGTTAATTAAGATGATTGCGGAGGAAACGGACGGCACGAGGCTGAAAAAAAGGTCTCATATTTTAGGTGTGAAACATAAGTGTATCATGAGACATGCGGCAAAGAGAAGATTTTTTTAAATAACCATTTCCAAACATGACTTGCTCTCTCGGAATTTTTTATGTATAAATAAGAATAATTCGGGTTCAGGAACAACTTTGGAATGGAGAATTTCGTGGAAGAAAACACTACTCTCGAGATATTAAAACAGGCGATTTTGCTGGAAAGAAGAGGCAAGGCTTTTTATCAGAAAGTTGCGGAAAACACTGAAAATAAGGCGATACGGGATATTTTTGAAATGATGGCGGCAGAAGAACAAAAACATATCACTACGCTGTCTGAACAGTTCAGGTCTTATCGCAAAGAAAAAAAGTTCATCCCCTGCAGTCATGACAAAGAAACCGGCGGTGTAGCATCAAAGGTATTAACCCGGGAAATCAAGTATAAAATCTCTGCCGCCGGTTTTGAAGCCGCCGCAATCTCTGCCGCGATATCAATGGAAGAACGGGCCATCAAACTTTACTCGGAAAGTGCAAAAACCACATCTGATCCCGAGGCCAAAACCCTTTATGAATGGCTTTCACGCTGGGAACGCGAGCATCTAAACCTGCTTCTTGATATCGACAAAGCGTTAAGGGAAAAGATTTGGTTTGACAATCAATTCTGGCCATTTTAATCCGAACCCTGTCTCCTTCAGACTCTGAGAGCGGGCATACTATTAGAGTTATATGCTAAACACATAAAGGTATTCCTAAACATAAAATATCCGATCCTCTACGAACCAGCGATTTTCTCCTTGTTTACAGGAATCATAGTAACCGGTACCGGAGATTCTTTTAACACTTTTTCAGTGACACTTCCAAAGCGAAAATACCCTTTTTGCCCTCGGCTAGCCATCACCACTAGGTCAACATTTTCTTTATCAATCAGTTTTAAAATTTCCAGCGTCGGATCACCGACGGCAATGTGTTTAATGTAAAGGGGGCAACCTTCCAAATACTTATCGCAAATTTGATCAAGGCGGCGTTTGGCCGATTTGTTTGCCCATTTCATAAGTTTGTCGATGTGAGTTGTGTCAAATTCTCCATACCACGATACGTGATGGGCAATGTCTTCGATAACATATAGCACGTGAATTTCCGCTCCGTATTGCATGGTCAACGACGTAACATAAGGCAAAGCCTTTTGAGCACTGCTTGAGAAATCGGTTGGCCACAGTACTTTTTTTACTTCCAGCTTAGTTTCGCTTGCATCCATAATAAACCTCCTGGATATGGCAATACTTAAAATCGATTTAAAAAATAACCTTCATTCATAATAACTACTATGGGGCAGTTGTAAAGTGAGAACTTTGAAATTATAAAAAAATAAAGCAGGTCTTGAAATAATGTTTACCAAGCAAATAGTTGGGCCACATTCAACTCTCTTGACTTTCAATTTAGCTGCCTTACTCTCTGATCATAATTTATACAGTAGCAGCAACATGTAACAATGATTTGACATTTTGAATAAAATTTTCTTCAGATTTGAGCACTTTTCAAAAATCGGTATTGGATCAGGGGAAAAATATATATAGGACTAAGTTCATTTCAAAAAGGATGAGAAAGGAGGCTGTATGGAGCGTTTCGAATATGAAATTACCCAACACTCGGCGGAGACTTTTGATAAGGTTATCTATTTTTGTAGTAAGTCCGGCCAATGCGGCATTGATGAAGTGTCGAAAGATCAGACCAGAATTTTGACGGATATTCTAAACAACCGGGGAAGTAAGGGCTGGGAACTCATCCAAATCGCTTTCGGTCAAGACGGCGTGATGGCCTTTTGGAAACGTCGCATTAAAGAAAAGAAGAAATAGCCGCGGAAAACAAGACCAGATGGGAGGCTAACTCTGACGCGGCTCTGCCTCGGACCGAGATCAAAGCTTTATGACGCCTTGTTTCTTTATAAATTGTGAGAAGCTCCACAAAACAGTCGTGAATAATTACGTATAAATAGGATTAGTTAAGACAAAATCTTTTCAGTAGGCCTTCGTTCGGGAACATAGATATGGGAAATTTTGTTCTGGTTCCACTCCCGTGATACATAAAGGTTGCAAAAACAGCTTCCGTATTCTTCAACATCCGGCACTCTATACACACAGGGACAAAGTATATCTTTGTCATTTTCTTTATTC
>JASFHC010000297.1:0-3512 GCA_050123435.1 Desulfobacterales bacterium | reverse complement strand
TGAGAACCGATAGTCTGAACAAGCTGGAATAGAAAAAACAATAAAACTCTGAGGCATAAAAAAAATGAAGAAAACCGTTGCTTTTTCTAAAAACGCCACCAATGTTTTCTTTCATATCCTGACGAATTGCAACCTCAAATGCAAACACTGCTATATCAATAAAAAACAGCATGGAGAAAACACACTTCCCCTTGAAACGATTGAAGCATGGCTTGAAGTGTTTGCCTCAAAAACCAAAAACGCCAATGTCATATTCTTAGGAGGAGAACCCACACTCCACCCTGACCTGTCCCTGGCTATAAAAAAAGCAAAAACAATTGGATACGACTCCATAACGGTAGATACAAACGGATACCTGTTCCATGATATTCTCTCCAAAGTCGAACCTGATGTGGTTGATTATTTCAGTTTCAGCCTGGATGGTGTAACTCGAGAAACAAACGATATGATCCGGGGAAAGGGATCCTACGATAACTGTATCGCCGGCCTCAAGAAAGCGGTTCTCAGAGGTTTCACGACTAGCCTGATCTACACCGTAAGTCAAATGAATTTACACGAGCTTGATAGGATTGCACCGTTTTTAAAAGATTTGGGGGTTGACCGTTTTTTCATCCAAGTCATCGGTATCCGGGGGAAATCCGCAGAAAACAACGAGGAGAAACTGCAGGTTTCTCGAAACGACTGGTTAGAAATCATCCCTGATGCGGCCCAAAAGATCGCTGATCTCGGGATAACCGTTACCTATCCAAAAGTTTTTTTAAGCGCCGACGAACCCTTCGAGTGCGCCGCACGGGTTGCAGAAAACTATTTTATATTCCCAAACGGCAGGGTTTACCAATGCCCCCTGTGTGAGGATTTTCCATTGCACAGCAAGGTGTTCAAAGGCAACATGCTTTTGAACACCCCGAAGATAAACGAAAACGACTTGTTCGAACTCAACATCCCCGAAGGATGTGTAATGAACAAACTCATTCAGCCCGGCAATCTGAACTATAACACCGATGGTACACCGGAATACAGAGTTGCATGCTGCATGTTAAAGGAAGAAATCAAAACGAACTAGTAGTGTCCGTCACTTTATTTTTCCGATGGGGACAAAGCCCCTAAGTTCTTTAAGACGTCTTTTTGAACCCTGGTATTATATTCTTCGACTTCGGCGTCGAATACTTGTTTTCTTGTTTCGTAATCCGCTATTTTTTTATTAAATTTCGTTATAATCCTATTATATTTCTTCGCCGCTGCGCTGGATTTTAGATTTTTATTGTCTTTTGAAATCTGGTCTCTTTTCTGCATCAACGCCTTGTATTCTTTATCAAATTCCTCCTTTTTTCGGTCAAGACGTCTTTTTGTTTCAGCAAGATCATCTGTTTCATTTTGATCCCAAGCTTGCTTCTCTTCAAATAAAGGCTTTGATTTTATCGCGTTTTGCTTATCCTCTTGATTATCATACTCATTACGTTGAAATTCACCATATTCATAAATATCAGTCTGTTGATTTTCGGGAACCGTGCTTAAATCGTCCGTGTAATGAATGTTCCCTTTTTCATCAATATATTTGTAAAATTCGGCTGAAGCCGACAGAGGAAGTGATACCAGCAGTAAACATATTACCCATCTTCCCGGCTCCATCAACCAGTTCTCCTTTATTCAATGGGACTGCAAATCTTAGCTCCCGGGCTAATGCTCTGGTCTGACCGGGTTATGAGAACCGTTGATGTGGTCTGTTCGGTATGAAGCACAAGCAGCGTGCCGTAAACAATTGGTGTGAGCAAAACATCTTCTTTGGTCTCCGTATCAAGCCGCTGATTTTCTTGATAGTATATACTGTACTGTTGTCCGAGTTTCACATCATCCTTACTTCCCTTATCAATAAACGCAATATCATTGTCTCCAATGATATTCGCATGCTCTTCGGATAGTATGAGTTGTCCCTTTAATCCTTTTTTGCTTTGAGTCAGTTCAATTTTGGGTGATCGCCTTTTGTATGGCATTAAAAGGTTGCCGACCTCCATGGTACGGTAAGACTGAATAACTCTGGCTAGAGCGAAACGGGGTTCAACTTTCATAATTTCAACGATACCTGTCAGATAGTACTGAGTTCCGATGAGCACCTCTGTTTTTCTGTCAATGATAGGGCTTGAGGTTCTATATACACTATATTTGCTTCCCGTCGTAAGGGTTATATTCCCCTTTGCCCGGATAAAAACAAGATCCCCCGCGCTGATCATTTCTTTATCATCTTTCACTTTAAAGATGACTCCTGACGGGGCTAAAGGATCTTTCCTGATGAATCCAATTTTGTCAATAGGGGAATAGTAATAATACAATAGCTCTTTTTGGGGTTCTTTCTCGAGTGCCCGGGGCCTTGATACGGTTTTTCCGACTAGGGGTTCGGTCCCTTTTTGATGAAAGATACGGATGCGCTCGCCCGGATAAATCCAGTGAGGATTGGAGATCTGACGGTTCTCACTCCATAAATCAGGCCATAGCCACGATGAATCAAAGAACCGATCTGAGAGATCCCAGAGAGTATCTCCTTTCTGAACGGTATAGTAAAAGCCTGTTTCATGTTCCACAATTTCCTTGTCTTGCTGGGCAAAAATACGAACCGGAAAAAAAATCATTACGGAAAAAATAGACAGGCACATGATCATCTGGAATTTTTTGTTGTAGTACATCAGATTCTCCAATTTTTAATCTGTTGTTTAACCAACCATTTTTTCAGCGGATTTTATACCCCGTCCACTGGTAATTTGTCAAGCTTTTCAATAAAAAAGCCCTCATGCTATATCTAGCATAAGGGCTTTAATCACCAATCTTTCTGTAGTTCTGTTGTCGACGAAATTACATAAGGCTACATCATTCCACCCATGCCGCCCATGCCACCGCCGCCCATGCCGCCTCCCATGCCGCCTGCGCCCGGCATCATCTCCGGCTTCTCTTCAGGCTTTTCAGCGACCATGGCTTCTGTGGTCAGCATCAGAGATGCAACACTTCCTGCGTTTTGCAGTGCATAACGGACCACCTTGGTCGGATCGATAACACCGGCTTTGATCAAATCTTCATAGACGTTGGTTTCAGCGTTAAAACCAAAAGCACCTTCGCCGTTTTTAACTTTATCGATCACAACGGACCCTTCAAAGCCGGCATTGTTGGCAATCTGGCGAAGGGGTTCTTCGACGGCTCGAATCACAACCTTTACCCCCAGTTTCTGATCGGCTTTGATTTTAATTTTCTCCAGAGCATCCAGGCAGCGGACAAGTGCAACCCCGCCGCCGGGGACAATACCTTCTTCAACCGCAGCCCGGGTGGCATTCAACGCATCTTCAACACGGGCCTTCTTTTCCTTCATCTCAGTCTCTGTAGCAGCCCCCACGTTAATAACCGCAACACCGCCGATCAGCTTGGCCAATCGCTCCTGGAGTTTTTCACGATCATAATCCGATGTGGTCTCATCGATTTGAGCACGGATCTGTTTGACGCGGCCTTCCAGAGCGGCACGTGTACCCGCG
>JASFHC010000296.1:0-3533 GCA_050123435.1 Desulfobacterales bacterium | reverse complement strand
CGGCATTATCCAGGTCTGCTCAACTCGATTTTTTCAACGTTGCCCGTAGCTGTATCAACAAGACAGAAACTTGGAAGACCGTCTTTTCCCATTATTTCACCGGGATTTAAAAGAATGGTCCGGTCAATTTCTTTTAAATAATACTTATGGGAATGACCGAAGCAAACAAGGTTATACGCACCGCCGGCAGCGAGTCCTTCTCCCACAATGCCGTGATGCGTAAAAGCTATCTTAAAACCGTCTGTATCAAGCACACCCACGGGGTCATAAAGGATGACGTTTGTCAAAGACGTGAGTGAGAACTTTGTCAGGAGGTATTTATCCCCATCATTGTTTCCGAACACGCCGTGAACCGGAATGCCGCTCTGATCGAGTTCCGCCAGCGTAAATGGTGATATAAAATCACCGCAGTGAATTATCATTTCAGCATTTCGCTTCTTGATGATTGCAAGCGCGTCCCGTAAATTCCAAATGTTATCGTGGCTGTCACTCATTACCGCTAGGATCATATTTCAACCCTTTTTTATTTTCTTTCGCCATTAACATATATAACTACCTTAAAAAACTACATATTATCCACTAGGGCTTGTTCATTATAATACCACAAACGGCAAAAAGTTCAAAGGAGAAATTAAAAACGGCTGAAAGGAGTTTAATCATCTCAGGAATCTCAAACATCAATCCGCTGAAATCTTGCAACTCGTTGATAGTTGGAAACTTTCTTGCCGTTGCTATTTAAAATATTAGTTACCGTTACCTCCTATTTGGTTACACCTGTTGCGTTGAAACTGAAATCCGTCTTTTTTCAACCCCACTGTTTGAGCGATTTTTTCACATCATAAAAAATGGATCTACATCCAGTACCACCTTGACATCGCGGATACGGATATTTGCTTTTTTCTCAAACCATATCCGGTGAAGAAAACGGTGAAGTTGTTTTATGCTCGGGCATTTTAAAAGGATCTGCCACCGGTATCGTTTTGCGATTTTTGGAAGTGAGGCTTCAATGGGTCCCAGTATTTCCACTGACTTTAAAAAAGAGTGATTGTTTTTTCTCAACGTATGACAAAGATCACCGATCGCCTGAGCATGCTGCCGGGTTTTTTCCTGGTCTTTCCCTGATATCTTAAGCTGGACCATCCTTGAAAACGGGGGATAATTCAGGCTCTTGCGGAAACTTATCTCCTGGTGGTAAAAAGTTTCAAAATCCTGCTGTGTTGCAGATAAAATGGCGAAGTGATTTGGGTTATACGTCTGAAGGATCACCCGGCCGGGTGCGGCTCCCCGCCCGGCTCTTCCGGCAACCTGTGCCAAAAGCTGAAAGGTTCGTTCCCCGGCTCTGAAATCCGGAAAGTTGAGCGAGAGATCCGCACAAATAATACCCACCAGAGTAATGTTGGGAAAATCATGGCCTTTTGCGATCATCTGCGTTCCTACAAGAATATCTATGGTCTGGTTTCTGAGACCTTTCAAAATTTTTAGAATGGAACCTTTCCGTTGGGTGGTATCTCGATCCATTCGGGTGGTTCTTGCATCAGGAAAAAGAGATTTTACGGCGGCTTCCACCTTTTCGGTTCCCATACCCAGCAGCAGGATTTTGGTGGACCCGCAAGACGTGCAGTGTGATGTGGACGCCCGAGTATAACCGCAGTAATGACATTTGTATGCATTGATCTTCTGATGCAGGGTAAGTGAAATATCACAATTTTTGCATCTTATGGCTTCGCCACAGGTCGCGCAAACCGGATAGCTGGCAAAGCCGCGCCGATTTAGAAAAAGAAGAACCTGCTCGCCTCGATCAAGGGTGGCATTCATTTCTTGATGAAGTTCCGGTGTAATGAAGCGCCGAATTCCCCGAGTATCCTTGCTTTTGCATAGGTCGACGACGGTGATCTCCGGAAGAGAGCGTTTTTCAATCCTAGTTTTTAAGGTGACCGCCTTAAATTTTTTCGTGGTCGTATTATAGTATGATTGTATCGAGGGCGTAGCAGACCCCAGCAGGGCAATGCCGTCATTAAACTTTGCTCTCACAACGGCAAGATCCCTGGCATTATATCGCAGACCCCCTTCCTGCTTGTAGGAAGTGTCATGTTCTTCGTCAACGATAATAATGCCGATATTCTCAAAAGGTGCAAACACGGCGGATCTTGCGCCGATAGCAATCGTCGCCTTCCGGCAAGCGATGCGCATCCACTGATCATAGCGCTCTCCGGCCGAAAGACCGCTGTGAAGAATGGCAACACATTCTCCAAACCGGGCTCGGAAGCGGCGTTCCATCTGGGATATAAGGGCTATCTCAGGAACCAGGACCAGCACGGAATAGCCCATGCTTATGGTTGTTGCAGCGAGTTGCATGTAAACCTCTGTCTTGCCGCTTCCCGTGACTCCTGACAGAAGACAGGTTCTAAATTTCTGACCCAGGGATTGAGTTACGGTGTGGATTACACTTTTCTGTTCTTTGGTAAGTGTGTGAGCGGTGTCGGGCGCTATGGGCTCACCGAAGGGATCCCGATACACCTCTTTCTGAAAAATCAACAGATGTCCTTCCGACTCAAGAGATTTTATTAATCTTGAAGCAGAAGGAACCCGTTCTTTTAATTTTTTTACAGAGATTTCATCGGAAGTTTTGAGTGTCTCAATGATTTTTTTTCTTGAATCGGAAAGACGTTCCATGGGAATATCTGAACCGAGTAACGACACATATCGCTCCATCTTGGGTTTAACGACCCCACCTTTGAGCGTTCGATTACAAACGATAACCTTCCGTCTTTCCATGGAATGAATTAACGCATTGGGGATATGCTGATTAAAATCTTTGTTAAGGTCTTTAAAGCGACAGGACCCGGTTTTCAGCCGTTTTAAGATCTGGGTTTCCAGAGATGCGGCAGAATTATTTAAAAGAGCATCTTCACCTTTTTTCGTAATAGCGATGATGAAAAAGTCGTAAAGATTTAAGCCTCCGGGCAGAGCACATTTGATTACATCTCCTATAGGATGCAGGTAGTAATCCGCCGTCCATCTGAGGAACGGAATCATGGATGAAGGGAAAAGCGGCTTTTCGTCAAGAATATCCAGAACAGTTTTTATCCCTTCCTGATTGATATCGTTTCTTGAGCCCAAAATATATCCGGTTACCCTGCGCTGACCGAATGGGACCAGCACCCTTTTTCCCGTGGCCACCAGTTCATGAAGCGTTTCCGGGACGCTGTAAGTATAGGTCTTGTATACGGGAAGCGCTATAGCGACTTCTATGTAAGTCAAAGATGATCCCATTCTTTTAAGTTTGTCCTATATAGACCCTTAGTTGTAAATTTTGCTTAGTATAGATATTCGATGAAAATCGCCCCTGGTTTTTCAATAGTTAGAAGGGCAGGCGAAGAAACAATAATAAAGTCGAGACGGACGGGTCTTCGTGTGGCAAATATTTTTGGATCCGGATTGTTCAGATCAGGTACATGTAAAGTAAAACCCGTTCTAATGCCCCCCTTTTCCCTTGACACTTAAGCCGCTTTTTTTTAAAATATACTTTTCAA
>JASFHC010000295.1:0-3541 GCA_050123435.1 Desulfobacterales bacterium | reverse complement strand
ATAAAGCATCCACATCTATTGAGGTAACGCCGCAAAACCAGAAGGTCACCAAGTTCGAAGAGGTTGTTGCCACAGAAATGCGTGCCCAGGAGTTTTATCAGACCCAAGTGGATTTGCTGCAAAACAATGCCATTATGCGCCGGGTTGTTGAAAAATTGGAGCTGTCCAACCATCCGGTTATTATTGAAGCCCTTTATGGAGGCGGAAAATCGGGTATTGTTTCAAGGATAAAGGAATCTATTAAAAACCTTCTAAGCGCCTTAATATCCGACACCGAGGACGAGGGAAAAAAATCGTCTTTGATTTCCGAAGACGCCTTGAAACAGCAAGCGCTGATCAAATTTGTTGAAAACAATCTCGAAGTTTCCCCCAAGAGAAACTCCATGCTGATCGGCGTTTCTTTCACATCCCCGGACCGACAATTATCCCAAAGCGTGGCAAATTCCGTTGTAGAAGAATTTGTCCACTGGAACATGGAGAAAAAACTCGAAGCTTCTCAACTGGCCCGTGAATTTCTTATGAAGCAGATCGACAGGGCCAAAATCAGTCTGGAAAAGGCGGAAGAGGATTTAAACCGGTTTGGCAAACAGGCGGGTATTGTGTCCCTGGATGCCAAGCTAAACAGCGTATATCGTCAACTCGAGGAATTGAATTCAGCTCTGGCCATGGCTGAAGCCGACTTGATCGGCAAGGAGTCTGTTTACAAACAGGCCAAGTTGGACGGACCTTCGGGTTTGCCACAGGTCATGGAAAACCAGGTAATATCAGGTTTAAAAGCCGAATATGCCCGGCTACAATCAGAATACCAGGACCTGACCGTTACGTTTCACGATGACTACCCGGCCGTAAAGGCTCTAAAGATGAAGATGAACAGTATTGCCGACCGAATCCGTATCGAGGAACAAAAAGTATTTCTTGCGATTGAAAACCAATACAAGGCCGGTCTGCAAAAAGTGGAAACCATGCGAGCCCGTGTAGAGCATCAGAAAAAAATGGCTATCGACTTGAATGAACGGGCAACCCAGTACAAAATTATGGCCCGAGAAGTGGAGACCAATAAAGGAATTTACCAGAGCCTGCTGGAGCGAACCAAAGAGATTGAGTCCATGGTCGGGGTGTCGTCGAGCAATATCAATATTATAGACCAGGCCATGCTCCCGATCAAACCGTTTAAACCCAATGTTAAATTGAACCTGCTCCTGGCCCTTGTGGTGGGGGTGATGGGCGGATTAGGTCTTGCCTTTTTCCTGGAATATTTTACCGATACCATTACCAATCCTGATGAGATTTCCGACCGGTTTCATATTCCTATTCTGGGCGTGGCGCCCTTGTCCAAAACCAACGAGTTTCCGGTTGAAAGTATTTTTGTAAACGATCCCCAGGCACCCCTGTCCGAAGCCATGCGAAGCACTAAAATGTCGATCCAGCTATCCGGGACCGCTTCCCAGGCAGGAAGCTTTGTTATGACAAGCACCAAGCCGTCGGAAGGCAAAACCACCATGGCGGCCAACCTTGCTCTGGCGTTTGCCGAAGCCGGAGAGCGGGTGGTTCTGGTTGATGCGGACATGCGTAAACCCAAACTCCACAAGTTTTTTCAGGACCCGGATGATACCTCCAGTCCCGGCCTTTCGAAATTCCTGGCGGGGGTCAGCAGCAAGGGTCTGATCTGCCAAAACGGTATATCCAACCTGTGTTTTATACCGGCAGGACCGGTTCCGCCAAATCCGGTTGAGCTGCTGGCCTCGGACCGTTTTGCAATGCTGGTGCAAACCCTGACCCGTCGTTTTGATCGCGTGATCGTAGACGGACCTCCCTATCTGGGTTTTGCCGATGCCCTGGTTATTTCGCGGCTTATGGGGGGCGTGGTTTTGGTAAGCAGCATGGGTGAAACCACCCGCGATGCCTTGCTTCATTTTAAAAAGAGCGTACTCAACTCCCAGGGAAAGATTTTAGGCTGTATTATTAACAAGGTTAACCTCAGCAAACGCTTCGGATATCAGTCATACTATAAATACTATAGTTATTACAGCTATGGCAGTACCAAGGATCATAAAAAGAAAACAAAGGAACTTCCGGAATAGCCGAAAATAAAAGGGAACCCATGTATCTTTCGTATTACAATTTGGAGTCCAAGCCTTTTCAGATGAGCACGGATTCCGATTTTCTCTGGCTGGGTGAAACGCACAAAGAAGCCCTCGCCACGTTGAAATATGCCATTGTTGAAAACAAGGGGGTTGTTGCTCTTACCGGCGACTTGGGGACCGGCAAAACCACGCTCATCAACGCCTTTATCAAGAGCATCGGGGATGATATACTGGCGGCCCCTATTTACGACCCCAATTTGGGAGTATTAGAGTTTTTTAATTATATTTCCATTGCATTTAACATGGGGAGAACCTTTGAGGGCAAAGGTGAGTTTCTCATTTACTTCAAGCGATTTCTAAAAAAGGCCCTTACACAGAGTAAAAAAGTATTGATAATTATTGATGAGGCCCATCGGATTCATAATGAGCTGCTTGAAGAGTTCCGTCTGTTATTGAATCTTGAAGATGAGCATGCCAGAGTTTTGAATATTTTTTTTGTGGGGCAGAATGAATTTATCGATATTTTGAAGGAAGATAAAAACATAACTCTAACACAACGAATCGCAGAGAGATATCACATTGAACCTTTGCTGCCAAGTGAGACGGAAGCGTATATCCAGCATCGACTTAAAATTGCCGGTGCCAAAGCGGATATTTTTGATTCGGGTGCGATTAAAGAAATTTTTTCTTTATCCGACGGCTATCCCCGAATGATAAATATTATCTGCGATCATGCGCTGTTGAGTGGATATGTCCAAAAGATTATGATCATAAGTGAAGATATTATCAGAGAGTGCAAGAAAGAACTCAAACTATCGAGCTTGAATAGAGTTCAGGATATAGACGATTCCGCTGATGAGATCGAATCTAAACGTAAAATTTTCGATATACAGAAAGATGCCTATAATTCCGGTGATGAGAGTGAGCCAGAAGGTAAAATTACAGTTATACACAAGGATGCGGATACTTTCGATGGTGAGAGTGAGCCAGCACCTGAGATTTCCGTTATAGAGACGGAAGCAACCCCCCGGCAGGGAAAAATTCGCAGCGGGTCTGTGGTAACACGCATTGTCCTGCTTGTCGTGGTTGGCCTCCTTGCCGGATATTTTTTTTATAACCCGGTAAAAACAAGAACAGCGCCCTCTTCAAGCCAAGGATTAATGCAAGACAAGAGGACTGCCTCCGGACAGACAAAAGAGAAGAATGACTTGCGAGCAACCGTTCCCCCATTACCGGACATACCAGCGACTTCAGGGGCGCATGAGGAACCGGAAGCGCTTGTTGCCGTGCCCAAGATTGAGTCTGAGACACCCAAAACCACACCACCAAAAGCTATACCGGTCACGGTGGAGAAAAAGACACTTGACAAAGAGGGTGCCAGACCCGATTTTTTTGAGAGACAAGATACTTCTCCGCAAAAAGCCCCCGTAATTGTCCCTAAAGCAAACAAGATTGCT
>JASFHC010000294.1:0-3568 GCA_050123435.1 Desulfobacterales bacterium | reverse complement strand
AGGCTTTGGGCGTGTTCAGCATTTGCTCACCCCGACGGCCCAACGCTATCGGCCTCTCGGTACTGGAGGTAATATCAAAGGACGTCAACCGGATTCGAGTACGGGGTCTGGATATAATTGACGGTACGCCCATTTTGGACATCAAACCGCACATTGAGGATCAGCACAACTGCCCAAGCTATCCGGGGCCCCGTCGTGAGGGAACACCCTGAGAGAGAGAACTTTTTTGAAACCATGTCAAGCGTAAGAACCGGAAGACGAATCTACTATAATGTTTTCTCATATGTATATGACGCGTTTGTGAATCTGCATGCGCGTCGAGATGCCGGAGATACGCGGAACTTCCTGGTCAAGATGGCCGATCCGGAGGGAAAAACCAATCCGGCCATTCTCGATATCTGCTGCGGGACAGGAGCTGTTATCGCAGCATTCGCCAATCGCTATCCCGAAAGTGTAACCGTAGGCTACGATTTTTCCCGGGGGATGTTGTGTAAAGCGCGAAACAAACAGAAATCCCGAAAAACTATCTTCATAGAAGGAGATGCAGCCGCCCTCCCCTTTGCCGATGAGAGTTTTGATGTGGTCACCTGCTCCCATGCATTGTATGAACTAAAACAGCAAACTCGGCAGACCGCCTTGCGGGAAATGAAACGCATCATACGTTCCAACGGGAGGGTATTGCTCATGGAACACGAAGTGCCTCATCATCCCTTGATTAGGATACTCTTTAATATCAGGATGATGTCAATGGGATCTACGGATGCCCTGGAATTTGTTAAAGGGGGACTGGGACCGTTTCAACGGATATTTCCAGACGTATCATTGTACCATTCCCCAACCGGAAAAAGCAAACTCATTGTATGTCGAAAACACAGTTAAAACACCTGCAGTCGAGGTGTTTTCTTATAAACACTTATATACCAGCGGAATGGATAATCTTTTTTGAAAAGCATTATCCATGGAGCGGCTTTAAAAATAAAAACGCCTCGACTCCTCAGTTAAATAAAGGAGTTCGCGACATCGGATTCGCCAATTTTATTATAACCTATTCCTCCGCGTTACTTTTTGATTCTTTTGGAAAAACCATTTTGCCGCATAAACCCAAATCGTATCCATCCAGTTTCACGGCTAAGTCACGAAATTGAGGCTCATGAAGAAGGCTCAGAAAGAGTTGAACCCCCTGTTCAAAAAAATGCTCTTTTGAGATAAGAAGATCAAATCGCTCCCAGCGAAGCGGAATAAAGTCCAATCCCAAAAGACTTGCGACCGGTTTGATGGCAGGAGCCATATCGGCCCGGCCCGAAAGTACCTCCATGGCCACATCCAGATGGCTTCTGAACTCTTGATGATACCCTTGGATTTGCGTGTCTTTGAGGCCGGCCTTCTCTAGTTCCCGGTCAAGGAGGAGGCGTGTGCCTGTTCCAACCGGACGATTGACAATCTTGATTTCCGGTTGTCCCAGGTCGAAAACGCCGGAAATTTGCTTAGGATTTCCTTTGGCTATTAGAAATCCCTGTTCTCTCCGGCAAAAATTCACCAGCACGGGAATTTTTCCTTTAAGTTCTTCTTGTGCATACTCAAAGTTGTACTCCTCTTCATCATCCTGTAAAAGGTGACTGCACGCCACATGACAATCGTCTCGGAGTAGGGCCTTGAGCCCCCCCATACTGCCCACGTTGCCGAAAACAGCCATATGTTCATTATAGAGCGTATTGAAAAGGGAAATAATTTTATCCAAAAGAATATCATTGCTCCCGGCGATGATGAGAAGGCCATGATACGGCGGCAACGGTTTCTCTGGCTTGGGATAGTTGATAGTTTGATTTTCCAGCCACCGTTCAACAAGGTGGCGGGGAAAAAGCCATTTGCCGGTTACCTTGCTTGCAGGCAGCCCTTTTTCGGCGACCAGGGTGTAAACCATCTTCTCATTAATATTTAAGAACTCGGATACCTCGCGTGTGTTGAGTAATGTCTTTTCTTTAGTCATTTTATTATTTCCTTCGTTATTCCGATTTCCATCAAAAATGCAACCTTTATGAGTAATATCTGCCTTTTGTAAGATTAATTGTGTTGCAGGGAAGCGTTGCATATGTCAAGCCATATCAGTAACGAATTGTCAAGATATTATCTAATTAAATTTGGTTAGTAAATATAGTGGTTTCAACCGACTATAAACGACAACCAATAACTGCTATTTCTTAATGGAAAAATCATCATGGAAAGAGATACATACCGTCGTGGAGCGTTATCTCTGTATGGGAATTGAAATGCGTTTTTCCTGTTATTATGGGATAGGGGGCTTGATTTTTTATAATCTTCTGATATGTTCTCTCCGCATTTGCAATTTTAACATTTTCAAGATGGAAGAATAAAGAAATCCGTAAGGAGAACTTATGACTGAAGCCATTCAACAACTCGAATTATTTATTGAAAACTGGACGGAAACCCCGGAACAAAACAAAAAAGCATTTGTACGTCTGAAAGATTATATGGCATCCAAAGACGGGGTGAGTCTGGATTTTATACCCCGTGAGGGACTCACCTATTCCCTTAGGGCAGCCCACGAGAATCAAAAAAATAAACCTTTGTTTGTGATGGTGGACGTGATAGAAGACACCCCCCGGTGGTTGTCGGTATGCTTTTATAACGAGATGATTGCCGATCCTGATGAAAACGGAGATTTTGTGCCGGACGGGCTTCTTGGCGAAGATGCGTTGTGCTTTGATCTGGAAGAATACAACGAAGAGGGTATCCGGTATGTTGAATCCCGGATGGATGAAGCCTGTAAGAGTGCAGCCCAGACCTGATAACCGCTTGGGCACAACACAGGTACCATACAGATCTCCCTTGATATCAAAATGAGCGGAGCTCAAGATGGTTCATAAAAACTTTTTACACGCTCATCAAAATTGAAAAAAGATAAACTCGACAGGCTGAATTTTTTTTTAGCCGTATTAAGCGGACTTTTACTTACTCTTTCTTTTCCAAAGGCCCGCTTTTCATGGATGGCCTGGTTTGCTCTAGTCCCCCTGCTGGTCGCACTAAGAAACCTCTCCTCTAAAAACGGTTTTTATCTCGGCCTGTGTGCCGGGCTCGTCCATTATCCTACGCTGGTATACTGGCTGGCACATACCATGTCAACATACGGCCACCTTCCCTTCTACGCAAGTGTGCCGATTCTTTTGCTGTTATCGGCATATCTGGCGCTTTACATTGCAATATTTTCAATGAGTTTAACCTGTTTTAGAAAACCTGTATCCCTTGTCTTTATGATTCCCTCGGTCTGGGTTTCATTAGAATATATCCGTTCATTCCTTTTCACGGGTTTCCCATGGGAGTTGATCGGATATACCCAATTTAACGTCCTGCATCTCATTCAGATTTCAGACATTTTCGGTGTATATGGCGTATCATTTTGTGTTGTCTTGAGCAATGCAGCAATTTTCTTGGCATATCTCTGGGTAACTGGAAAAGACTGGCAAGAAACAAAGATTAAAGCAAGACTCGCCGCAGGATCGGTGGTTGGTTTGGCTCTGATTGTCTGCTCTGTCTGGTTTTATGGAAACCG
>JASFHC010000293.1:0-3592 GCA_050123435.1 Desulfobacterales bacterium | reverse complement strand
AGGTCCGGCAGATCGTACTGGGGTGGTTAAAATTATCGCCTTTCTTGAACTTAAACAAAAATTGACATTTTTCAAAGGTCTCCTCAATAAAGAGCGCCCAATACTTTTTTGTCGCTTTTTACTTTGTCAATTCTGACTTGAACCAAGGTGTTTTTAAGAATATCCTCACCATTTACATATACCGGTATATAGTTTGATGATATTCCCTTAAGCAAACCCGTAGATTTTTCCCTTTTATCTTCGATAAGGATTTCAACTGTTTTTCCTATAAACTTTTTGTAAAAATATTTCTTTTTTACATGGCCAAGGCTTCGCACTTTCTTGCAACGGGCTTTGATTGTTTTTGAATCCACCTGTTGTGGATACCTGCTTGCCGGTGTATCCTTTCGAGGTGAAAACGGGAAAACATGCAGATAGGTAACCGGCAATTCATTGATTAATGAATATGTATTTTCAAAAGCTTTCTCGGTTTCACCCGGAAAGCCGATTAACGTATCCACACCTATGGCAGCATCAGGAAGCAATTCATTAATCTTTATAACCTGATTCCTGAAAAGCGAGCGGGTGTAGGGCCGGTGCATTTTTTTTAAGATAAGATCATTCCCGCTTTGCAGAGGAAGATGAAAGTGATGACAAAAAATATCTGATTTTGCCACAAGCTCTATTAAATCGTCTGTAAGCTCATGGGGTTCTATAGAACTGAGTCGCACACGGTCGATGGGATTGATATCAACAATCCGGTGTAACAGCTCTGTTAAATCGGTTTTTGGAGAAAGATCTAATCCATAGGCGCCAAGATGAACACCGGTGAGGACAACTTCGTTATATCCAGCCTGCTTAAGCTGCTTTATATTTTTTAATACGTTTTCAATCGGCATGCTCCGGCTGCGTCCCCGCGCATAGGGGACAATGCAGTATGTACAGAAACTGTCACAGCCGTCCTGAATCTTTAAAAACGGCCGGGTTCTGTTCCCCGAGACCGCCGCAGGGGCCTGTTCGAAATGGTGCTCAGATAATATGTTTTGCCAAATCAGACGAGGGTAGGGGGCTTCTTTTTTTGATAAGAACATGTCAGGTATTTTAGATTTATCCGTGTGACCGATGATGTGGTGGATGCCGCCTATTTTATCGATTTCTTCAGGCTCGGTCTGGGCATAACAGCCGGTTACAATAATTTGTGCACACGGATTGAATCGTATGGCCTGTCGCACTGCCTGCCGTGACTGCATGGATGCTTTCTGTGTGACCGTACAGGTGTTGATAATGCACAGGTCTGCTTTTTCTTTAGGGTGTACCGGACGCCATCCTGAGTTCTTCAGTTGATGGGCCATGGCATCCGACTCGGATTGATTTACTTTACAGCCTAGTGTGGTGATCGTAAACTTGGGGAAATGATTCTGTATACTAGATACAGGATGCGAGCTCACCTTTTTTTTTCGTTTTTCAATCAATTTTTACTCAGCACTTAGATAATAAATTTTTCCACTTCTACAAGGGTTATATATATTGGTACGATGTTCCTTATCAATAAAAAAAGGCAGCGATTTTGGAAATTCAAATGGCAAAATATTTTATTATGGTGTATCATATCTTCCGATTTCAACATTTTTATTCACAAGGAGGAAGAAAATGAGACTGGTTGAAAGTAAAGGGTGGAGTCCTTATCTGGCCGGTGCTCTGGCAGGCATTGTAATGATTCTATCGGTATGGATTGCAGGTAAATATCTCGGGGCATCAACCACCTTTGTCCGATCTGCTGGTATGATCGAAAAAGTTTTTAGTGCTGAACGCGTTAAAAAAATGGATTATTTTATTAAAAAAACCCCCAAGGTCGAATGGCAGTGGATGTTCGTGTTCGGTATTTTTCTTGGATCACTGATCTCATCAGCGACCTCTCGAAATTTTAAGTGGCAGGCCTTGCCGGATATGTGGAAACGCAGATTCGGTCGGAGTAAAATAAAGCGAGGTGTTACGGCATTTATCGGCGGGATAATCGCCATGTTTGGGGCTCGCTTGGCCGGAGGGTGACCTAGTGGACACGGGCTGAGCGGTTCGGTTCAGCTAGCGGTAAGCGGATTTATTGCTCTGATCTGCTTCTTTGTCGGCGGAATAATCATGGCACGGATATTATATGGAGGAGGTCGACGACGATGAAAGAGCTTCTATACGGTCTTGTCACAGGAATCATGTTTGGATTTTTACTTCAGAAGGCGAGAGTTATTCGATATGACAAGCAACTCGGGGCACTTCGGTTTCTGGATATGACGATCGTAAAATTTATGCTGTCAAGCGTTTTTGTTGGTGCCGTTGGAGTTTACGTATTAAAAGATCTGGGTTTGGCCAAGCTCTCTGTTAAATCCACCGTTTTGGGCGGGGTCATTCCCGGAGGTTTAATATTCGGTATTGGTTGGGGTTTGCTGGGATATTGTCCGGGAACCTCAGCCGGTGCTGTGGGTGAAGGAAGATGGGACGGAATATGGGGAATTTTGGGAATGTTAACCGGCGCCGCCCTTTATGCCGAAGCGTATCCCTATCTAAAAAAGACAGTTTTAACATGGGGTGATTTCGGCAAAATTACCTTGCCGCAAGTTTTAGGAATCAGTCATTGGGCAGTGATTACCCTATTTATCATTAGCGGATTGATGCTGTTTTGTTGGTTTGAAAAAAAAGGACTGTGAAAATAAAAGAATAAAGGGAGATGCAAAGATGAACAAAAACAAAACATCGGGTATATGTTACCCAATTGTTATACTTATCAATCTTTTTTTGATTACTGCTTGCGCCGGAACCCCGAGCAGTCCGGAGGCGGTGCTCGGCATGGTAAGTGCTGAGAACCCGGTGGAAATGGTTAACCGGCTGGGTAGGCACATCACCGACGCTCGTAAAAATCAGCTGAATGTGCTCTCACCTACCTGGTTTGCCAAGGCTGAGGGTTCCTATATAAAAGCTAAAAATGATCTTGAAAAAGGCAAAGCGCTTTCGGACATCCGGCAATATGTTATTACTGCAGAAACGAAACTTCAAAAAGCAGAAGAAATGGCTGAAATATCTCGAACAACCTTAAGCGAACTGATTGAAGCAAGGAACAAGGCTCGCGTTGCCGGTGCTACGGATTTGGGCAAGGATTATGTGGCGGCGGAGAAAAGGTTTCTCGGTCTCGCTCGAGCCATAGAGGATAATGATTTGCGTTATGCTCAAAATAACCAGAGAAAGCTTTCCAACGTGTTTCATCAACTGGAAATTCGGGCAATTAAAGAAAAAACCCTCGGCGAGGTACACACGCTGATTGATCAGGCCGAAGAAGACGGTGCTAAGAAAATAACTCCCAAGTCATTGACCTTGGCCCGAGAAAAGTTGAAGGAAGCCGATAAATTTATCACCGAAAATCCTTATGATAAAAATACGATGAAGAAGAAAGCCGACGAGGCCCTGTTTATGGCCAAGAGGATTCATCCCATAATGGATCAGAGCCGGAAGATCAAATTCATGGATCCCGAACAAATCGCTTTATGGATGGAAGACACCCTCTACAAAACGACCCGCAAACTGTCCGCTCCGGATATGCGAGATCAGAACTTTGAAGTCCAGGTAG
>JASFHC010000292.1:0-3597 GCA_050123435.1 Desulfobacterales bacterium | reverse complement strand
GTTGCGAAAAAACAGCGCTTTTATTAATTTGTAATTAAAAGAAAAAAATGTTGTCTACCGAACCTATTTATTTAAATATTGATATACTGTTTTTTCGTTACAAGCCCTTATGCATGAGTTTGTACGGTGTCGTTGCGGATTATTCATGGAGCGGTTAAGTTAAAAAAACTCCTCGACTCCTGAAGTTATTAAGAAGTTACGTTTTCTTCTGTTAAGATATAAGAAAAAAAGGCTAAAAGCAAGATGTAACCAAGCCTGCCTTCAGCCTTTTTAAAGCGGCAGAGCCGCGTTTTGTTTAAGAACATTTCGAATATAGAGACCTTTGAAAAACGTTCAATTTTGTTCAAAGCCAAGGAAGGCGAAAATTTTAACCGCAGGAATACATGGAGTATTTTGAGGATTAAAATTTGAGCCTGACGCAGGAATTGGGCAAAAGGGGGCGTTTTGCAAAGGTCTCTATATTGTATTTAGTGTTCCAGCTTCAGCCCCCACCCCTCAAACATATACATCACTGAAAAACCGTACCAGAGAGTATAGACAACATAAAACACCAGAGAAAAGATAACAATCCCAACCCGGTCCGATATTTTCTGAGGCTCGATTGTATAATAGTTATAGGAGCATTCCACCGCCTTGTTTACAACTAGAGAAACCACTTTAGCCGCTTCGAACTGCTTTTGCTTTTTTAAGTCCTTGTCCATGGACTTGAGCGCTTTCCACCAGTTAAACAGGACTTGTCTTTCGCTGTACCCGTATTTTGAAGAGATTGTCTGGCCGTCATTGATATACATGCTGTCTGAATCTTCAAGACAGTTTTCAAGAATCTTGCCCAAATCTCCCTCAACTTTCAAACCGGTTCCGGATACATTGACCAGTGCGCCGCCTTTCATAAACAGAGAGGCTGTCTGTTGTGCCTGGGTCTCGTCTGCCATCTCTATGACCACCTGAACGGATTTCCCGGAAAATGGTTCGGTTTCCTTCTTCACCGTTTGAATGTAATAGGCCGATCCTTTCGATATGGAGTTGTACAGGTTGTCTAAATATTCCAGACCGTTTTTGCCATTGAAGACCGGCGAAAATATTATTCCCAATACGGCGACAAACCCGATGAGTAACCCAAAACCGCCGTAAAATTCTTTCTTATGTTCAATCATGACTTAACCTCCTCACCTTTAAGGACCCGGATATTTATAAAGAATGTGCTGATTACCCAAAACGAGAACCCGGCGATTACGATAAAAAAGGCCCAGACACCAATGGATTCTAAAAAAGCGCCCGTGCCTTTTGATATTTTAATGATATCCATGGCGCCCAGCTTGGCCGGCAATGCGAAGATACGGTTGAGAAAACCGGCCAGGACCGCCATGGCGTAAAAACCGCGGATCGTGATACCGGGAACGACCTTTGTCACGATAGCACCGATCTGAATGCCCACCAGAGATCCCAGCAGCATGCCCATGGCCAGGGTATAAAAAATAAATCCGTAAATCGCGTATTGGCTGATTGCGGCATAGCCGGCGGTAAACACAATCTGAAAAATATCGGTTCCTACCGTGGTCATGGAGGAGACGCCTAAGATATAGACAAATATCGGGAAGGTTAAAAAGCCGCCGCCAACGCCCATAATACCGGCCGTAAGTCCGACCAGCCCACCGCTTAAGACTAAAAATATCCATGAAATACCCCTACCGGTTGGTGTAAGATCAAAATCAAACTTGACTTTGGGAGGAATATTGATGGCCTGAAGCTTTTTGGGAAGATTTCCCATTTCTACCCCTTCTACTTTTGCGCCATGGGCATCCTTTCCATGAAAGTCCCCGCGTCTAGCCTTTTTTGCCTTGAGAAAGTCAGCCATGGCATAGGTTCCGAGAAACCCCAGCATAAGGGAATAGACCGTTGTGATAAATGCGTCGCTGAGTACCGGATTGATCTCATAGAGCACACGGTTGATGACCCCGCCCAGGGTTGCGCCTAAAATAGCGCCGATCAGAAAGACCGCTGCAAGGGCAACGGAAACATTTCCCAGCTTACGATGAATGACACTCCCCATGATGGCCTTTGCAAAGATATGAAACAGGTCGGTCCCGACGGCCAATATGCCTTTAACGCCCGCACTCATCAAAGCGGGAGCAATGATAAAACCTCCGCCGGCACCGATACAGCCGGTAATCAGCCCTGCGCCCAGTCCGATAAGGATTGAGACGATAAATATACCGGTGCTGTAAAACGCAGGGCTGTAAGCTTTCTTGCCTCCCAATAAATTCGGCAGGGCCCCTCCGATCTGATCTGCAAACGCAATCCCTCCCAATATTATGGGAATGGTCAGCAAACCGAGTATTAAAAGCCGTTTTTTATCACTAAAAATAGTATTGGACACACCGATCTCCCACCGAGCATGGGCCTTTGCGCCCACCATCATAAATTGACCCCACTGTCTTAGAAAATTCACTGTCATACCGCTCCTTTCGTTTTATTTACTAACTTATGATTTCCTCTAGCTTTTCGATTTTCTCCTGCTGGATTGATTTTTTCTTGAAAGCATCCTGAAGCTTGTAAAACAGCTCATCAATATCAGCAGGCTTCATGAGATAATCAAAAGCACCCAGTTCCATCCCTTCTATAGCCACCTCTACGCTGGCGTGGCCGGTGAGCATTATTACTTCCATCAAAGGATCTATCTTTTTGATTTCTCTTAAGGTCTGTATGCCGTTCATTCCCGGCATCCTGACATCCAGAACCGCCACATCAATCTGTTTTTCTTCAATTATTTTCAGCGCATCCTCACCGCTTTTTGCTGTACTGATATTAAGTTTTCGTTTTGTCAGCCGCTTTACTAGAGTCTCTAAAAATTCCAGTTCATCATCGACCAAAAGGACATTAAAATTTTTCACCACCATCACCTCCCTGATTGAACCGCTTCCTGTATTTTTTTTATGAGTTCTTCAAGATCACAGGGTTTTGTAAGATAATCATAGGCTCCGAATTTTACACCGTCTTTGGCCGCCGATTCGGAGCCATGACCGGTAAGCATAATCACGGCAAGATCCGGATCCATTTTCTTGAAGATTTTTAAAATTTCAATTCCATCCATATCTTCCATCTTTAGATCCAGGACGGCTACGTCAAAATTGGCCTTTCTTATGGTCTGTAACGCTTCAGTCCCGCTGTAGGCCTTGGTTACATCAATATCCCGTTTGGACATCCGTTTGGCAATGATGTTGGCAAAACCTTTCTCATCATCCACAAGGAGAAGCTTTATCTGGCCGGCCGTTTTTTTCTTATTTTCTGGCATTTTCTTCTACCGACTCCGGACAAGATGAAACTAGTACCTGAACGAAAATTGTCGTTTCGCTCCGTGTGCCTAAACCATCCTGCCGGCAATCTCCTTCATGCGCGCTTCTATGATCTTATTTTCATGCAGTCTCTTTTTGGCTGCGGCCTCTGATACCTTGGAAATAAGATGATCGATATCGCAGGGTTTCATCAGGTAATCAAAGGCACCCTTCTTCATTCCTTCAATGGCAGATTCCACCGTGGCATGCCCTGTAAGCATAATCACTTCCACCAGAGGATATCTCTGTCTAATTTCCTGTAAGG
>JASFHC010000291.1:0-3622 GCA_050123435.1 Desulfobacterales bacterium | reverse complement strand
TAAAATATCGCCTATTTTTATTATTTCCAACATTATTTATCCTAAGGTCAAAAAAGAATTCGGACCATATTTTATATATATTTTTGACGCACTTTGTCAAAAATAAACTCTATATTGGCAATTCATACAATGCCAATATAGACATTTAAAAATAATATCGCAGTATATCTTTTTGATATTACTTAGTTTCTATCTCTACCCTTTTTCTGCCTCTTTTGGCATACGATTTGCATCACTTGTAGTTATCGTAACACATTATAAAACGAATCGAAAAAGATATCGATTGATGCCTGTTTATAGAACTTGTTGGATTTTTTCAATAACATAAAACCTTGACAAGGGTGCTGGTTTTTGTGTAATCGAAGATCAAGTCATGATATGGAATAACTCAAGGAATCTAAATTGACTAAATTACGAATTCTCTTTCTACCGGTTTTTCTGTTGTTTCTCTTATGCGGATGCGCACAAACCCTGCACAACATTCCGGTTTCACAAAACGCGGAACAACCGATCCGGACCAATGGCGCCGGTTCTAATGAATATATTGTAAAGGCCAGCCCTGAAGAGGAAAAACCGTCACCGGTTGATAATTTCGCTGCCGAAAACACTGTCCAAGCTCAAACTTCAATACATAATAAAAAAGATAAAAATAACATCGCCGAAAACACTCTCCCTGAAAAAAAAATACAATCCATCTTTGATGAAGCCCTGGATTTTTGCGAAGCATCTCAGGATTTCTGGCAGAAAGGAGAGCTTGAAAACGCTCTCGAAGCACTGGATCATGCCTACTCTTTAATACTTAAGATCGATACGGATGACACCGCCGAGCTTATACAGCAAAAAGAAGATTTGCGATATTTGATCTCGAAACGCATTCTTGAAATTTACGCATCTCGCAATATCGTTGTAAACGGTAATCATAACGCCATTCCCATGGTGATGAACAAACATATTCAGAATGAAATTGACCGATTTACTAAAAAAGGCGAAAGAAGATTTTTCATTGAAGCATACAAACGTTCCGGAAAATATCGACCACAAATTGTTTCCGCTCTTAAAAAAGCTGGGCTTCCGGTTGAATTGTCATGGCTCCCGCTTATTGAAAGCGGATTCAAGGTAAATGCGCTCTCAAAAGCCAGGGCACTCGGCCTTTGGCAGTTTATCCCTTCAACAGGATACAAATTCGGCCTTAAACGTAACAAATACATCGATGGGCGGCTCGATCCAGTGAAATCTACCAAAGCCGCCATTGAATATCTATCTGAATTGCATCATATTTTCGGCGATTGGACAACCGTTCTGGCCGCATACAATTGCGGGGAGGGGCAGGTACTCAGAGTAATAAGGACTCAGAATATAAATTACCTCGACAATTTCTGGGATCTATACGAACGTCTTCCCCTGGAAACCGCAAGATACGTCCCCAGATTTATGGCGACCCTTCATATCGTCAAAAACTTGGAAAAATACGGACTCGATTCCGTGCCCGTGGACAAGCCGTTGGAATATGAAACAATCACTGTATCAAAGCAGGTCCATCTTAGAAATATTGCCAAAACGATCGGGGTAACTGAACAAACACTCATAAAACTTAATCCCGAACTTCGCTACAGGATACTTCCTCAAGATAAGTATCCACTCAGGGTGCCACCGGATAAAGGCCAAATTGTTTTGGCAAAGCTGGATAACATACCGGTTTCTCGTCCTCCCCAACGCGCTTACGTATATCACCGGATCAGACCCGGAGAAAGCCTTTCCACCATTTCCAGACGATATCGTTGCAGCGTGAGAAGCATTATGCGCGCAAACAATCTGCGCAGATCAAGTTATATTGTTGCAGGTAAAAAACTTAAAATACCCCGCAAGGGCAAAATTGTATACCGATCCAAAAAATACAACCAAATTAAATACAAAAACGCACCAAACCATGTTGTGAAAAGTGGGGATTCACTCTGGATTATTGCCAAACGATACGGCACAACAACCAAAAAGATTCAGGAACTAAATAATCTGTCCACAACCAATCTCCACATCGGACAGATTTTAAAGATTCGCGAGCGCAAGGATGATAAACCAGCGGGTGAATACTTAAAAACATATCTGGTTAAACCCGGCGACAGCCCTTTTGAAATCGCTCAGTTACATAAAATGCCCCTTGAACGATTCATGCGAATTAATCGATTAACGCCCAGAAATAAGATTTATCCGGGACAGAGACTATATGTGGAATAAATTATTTTAGGTTTTAAGATTTAACGCTCCTACCACGTCTCATTTTTTGACTTTTTACGACGCCAATGATTACATTCCATTAAAAAATTAACTTGACAACAGAAACAATCATAAAACAGATCCCTTTAGGGCCGTTTCAGGTAATGACGTATCTGGTGGCATGCCCACACACCCGTGAAGCAGTTATTATTGATCCGGCCGGAGAGGAAGACAAAATTCTGGCCTTGATTCAAACACAAGGCGTCACGGTGAAATACATCCTGAACACCCATGGTCATTCCGATCATGTTTTGGGGAACTCGATACTCAAAGAGGTCCTTAACGTCCCTGTTTGTATGCATGAAGCCGATGATCGTTTTTTTTCGGACCCGGCGGTTCGAGAGAAATCCTCAAAAGAGTTGGGACTTCCGCCCCCTGATCCTGTGGACATAAGACTCAAGGATGAAGATGTCGTTGAAGCCGGAACACTCAATATTAAGGTAATCCATACTCCTGGTCATACCCCGGGCTCTGTTTGCTACCTAATTGACGGAAACCTTTTTTGTGGCGACAGCCTTTTTGTCGGTGCGGTTGGAAGGACCGATTTGATTGGCGGATCTCTTGAAACGCTTCTCGAATCTTTAGAGAAAAAACTTATGGTACTGCCCAAAGAAACCATTGTCTGGCCGGGTCACGACTATGGAGACGCCCCTACCTCCACCATCGGTCGGGAGATGGAAGAGAATCCCTATATTACCGATTTTATTCTAACCTAATCATTAGCGTTCGCAAAGAAACAGCTTTGCATCTTCAAAAATTCAGGTAGTAACGAGTTACACTTTCAAGAGGTAAATATGGCAAGATTGGCGGAGTTGAAAAGCCAAGGAGTGAAACAGTTTGGTGAGGTGGGAGCATGGGCTTATGATGAATGGAAAATCTTGAATGACATTTTTTTTGATGGAGAAAATAAACCCGGTGCCATTATCTGGGGATCAACACTACAGGGTAAGAGTCTGGGATATTATCATGTATCTGGAAATCTAATATATTTACATAAAAATTTAATGCGGCCCGTTTATCCTACAACTGATTTTAAATGGGGAATACGCCATTTAAATAAAAGAGTTGCCAGTGATGTCCTCCTGCATGAAATGATTCATCAAAGGGTTAACCAGACCGGTGGATGGGTGGGTGAAACCAGTCATAACAACGAGAGGTTTGTCGAAGAAGTCAACAGAATTGCCGGCCTCCTTGGCATGGATATTAAGGCCAAGGTTATAAAACGAACAACTACTCAGGAAAGGCGAATATGGCACAATGAACCCGGGTATCTCACCCTTAAAGAATTGTCCGATTTTCCGTATTCATCCAGATCTTATAACTATTATTACAGCCAACGGTTATGAATTCG
>JASFHC010000290.1:0-3633 GCA_050123435.1 Desulfobacterales bacterium | reverse complement strand
ACGCTGAGTATATTGAAATTTTTAGGCTTTGAGCAGATGTTCAAGAACGCCTTGACCGGTCTGCCCTTGGGCGGCGGAAAAGGCGGGAGCGATTTTAATCCCCGTGGCAAATCCAATATTGAAATCGAAAACTTCTGCCAGAGCTTTATGATTGGCTTATACAACCATATTGGTCCCAACACCGATGTGCCTGCCGGTGATATCGGTGTGGGCGCGAGGGAAATCGGCTATTTATTTGGGCATTATAAACGCCTCAAAAATGTATTCGAGGGCGTGCTGACCGGAAAGGGAATCGATTGGGGGGGCTCCGCTGTTAGACCAGAAGCCACCGGATACGGGGCTGTCTATTTTGCCGAAGAAATGTTGAAAAACCGCGGTGAAAAAATCGAGGATAAAACAGTGGCTGTTTCCGGTTTTGGAAATGTGGCCTGGGGCGTAGTCAAAAAGATTACCGAAATGGGAGCCAAAGTGGTCACTCTTTCGGGGCCGGACGGGTTTATTTACGACAAGGATGGTGTCCAAAGGGAAAAGGTCGATTACATGTTGACAATGCGGTCTAGTGGTCGCGATCGAGTTCAAGATTACGCAGATAAGTTTAAAGTTGATTTTTATCCGGAAAAACGCCCCTGGGGCATTAAGTGCGACATCGCTTTTCCCTGTGCTTGCGAAAATGAGATGAATATTGGAGATGCTAAGGCACTTGTCCGCAACGGGTGCATGTGCGTCACGGAATGCGCCAATATGCCTTTGACTCCAGAGGCCACAGTGTTTTTGCTCAAAAATAATGTCCTTTATTCTCCCGGAAAAGCATCCAATGCGGGTGGCGTTGCTTGTTCAGGATTTGAGATGGCACAAAATAGCACCAAAATAAAATGGACAAAGGAAGAGGTTGATCAAAGACTGCGGCAAGTGATGATCGACATTCACCAGAACTGCTTGGAGGCGGCTGAAAGGTATGGAGATCCTGGGAATTATTTCAGTGGAGCAAATATTGCGGGATTTATAAAAGTGGCAAACGCTATGTTAGACCAGGGAAACACTTAAGCTCTGGGAATTTAATACAGAATGAACTGCGGCCTACTCTTTAAAGATATTAAAGAACATGAATATAATATGGAGGGATAAGACTATGTTACAAAAGGAAAAAGATACCCATTTGGAAACGGTTCACTCTTTAGGGCTTTGCGCGACGTGCAGCCATTATCCAGATTGTGCTTATCTAAGAAATTCTGGGAAACCGGTATTTTTCTGCGAAGACTTCGAATGCGCTTTGCCAACTTCGGGGAAAGACATGGTGAAACATGATTTGGTGCCCTTCTTTCCAGAAACTGTCATTGAAAAAAATGGATGTTTTAAAGAATATGTCGGATTATGCAAAACCTGCAAAAAACTCTCCACGTGCACATTTACAAAACCTGGAGGAGGGACTTGGCGATGCGAATATTATGAAAAGGCGACGACAGACGAATGATACGACCCGCAGTTTCATCATACTTGGGTTTCATGCTTGAATTTATGGATTTGGCACAGATTTTAAATGAATGGCAAAATTAAGGGCGGTTGCTTCAAAACCGGCGTCAGCCGGTACGGGAAACCAGACGAAGAGTAAATTTAACAGTCTGCTGCCACTAAGGGTTCGCACAAAAATAGCCCCATAGAATTGGCGCCCAGATTTGGGTTAGCTTTGTTCGATCCGAAACCGCAAAACCACAGGAATTCCGATGCAATCGGGATTTCGATGATTTTGGGGTTGAGGATCGGACAAAGATGGTCTGAAGATGGGATGGAAAAAGGTGAAGCTCATTTCTAAATCCCGGTGAAGCATTTAGCTATAGGGCTTATATTGTATTATCAAGTGCACCGATTTAGGCGCTGTTCCCTGCCTGGGTGGAATAAATCATGGA
Organism: Desulfobacterales bacterium; assembly: GCA_050123435.1. GTDB lineage: Bacteria > Desulfobacterota > Desulfobacteria > Desulfobacterales > UBA11574 > S5133MH16. Next base: position 1,729 of record JASFHC010000290.1, on the reverse strand, counting down.
ATCTGCCCAATCAAATTTTCTCAGGCTGCTGATGTTTATCGGATTAAATCCAGGTAAATACAGATTATCGATACGGTAGAAAAAAATTGATGGGTAAATAAATGCCAAGATGTCATTCGGCTTCAAATATAGGTTGAATCTCACACAGCATTTTTTTCTGAATAAGATTTCACTTCAAGACGGACAGTATACCCTGGCGTATGTCCTTTAATTGGTTTTCTTCCTGTATTTTCTGTCCGGAAGCGTCTCTCACATAAAAGACACCGGTCATTTTTTCTTTGTCCCTGTTGAACTTGGCGAATCTTATATTTAGACCCATGGAAGAGATCTTTTCTGCCAGTTCATAAAGCAATCCAACTTTTACCCCTGCGTCCACCTCAATGAAGGTAAAAAAATCAGAAATTTCATTGTTAATTTGAACCTTCCTGGGAGTTGGCATTTGATACGCCCCGGAATACAGCATCATTTTCCCTTTTTTGTTAAGGAGTAGCTTTCCCAATTGAAGCCGGTCTTCCATGGCTAAACCCAGCTCTCTCTGGATTTTTTCCCACGTTTCGTCTTCACGGTAAGGGTCAGGTGGGTTTGTCACCTCATATACATCAAAAGCAAGACCGTTTTTGAGGGTAAAAATGTTGGCGGACAAAACCTTGATGTTGTTGAGCGTAAAAACTCCCACCGTCTTACTGAAAAGACCCGGTTTATCATATACGCATTGAATCACCCGGGTGACGGAGACATTTGTGAGTTTTTGCAATCTCCATGCGTGTTTTTTTTGACCCATGGTCAGGGCAAGTCCGAAGTGATCGATCATATCTTCTGTTGTTGTATTCAGGAAATATCGGGAGGAGAGCTGTTCAATAAGATTAATGATGTCTTCTTTTGAAAAACGGGCTTTCAGCCTGTCAATGAGCAATGCCTTGTTGGTCACAATTTTTTGAGTCGCATCCGGTGAAGCCAGAACACCTCCCGCGATGATGCGTCTTACTTTGACAAACAACTCAATAAGGAGCATGATTCTCCAGTCGCTGCGGGCAATGGGGCCGGTTGCAAAACTGTCGGCTACTGTCAACAGAAACAACATCTGCAAAAGATCTTTCTCCTGGATGATCTGGGCCACTTGAACGGCGGTTTTTTCATCACCTAAGTCCCTGCGCTGGGAAATATGGGCTAACAAAAGGTGCTCTTTTACAAGAAACGGAATGACCTTAAGGGCTTTTCCTTCGATTCCGAGTCTATTCAGGATGTTTGGAATGAGGCTGGCGCCTTTTATGGAATGATCCTCCCCATACCCTTTTCCGGTATCATGAAGGAGGGCGGCCAGATAAAGCCAATGCGTGTTTTCCAGTTCCTCAAAAATCTCTCTGAACATGGGCCATTTTTCATCATACGTACCCGTTGATATCTCATTCACGATCTCAAGGGTCTTTAGTGAATGCAGATCAATGGTATCAACATGATAATAACCGGACTGTGCAAGATTCCTGATTCTCTTGAATTCAGGAATAAAAAGGGTGATCAGTCCGATCTCAAGGGCAAGCCTGATAATTTTCTGGTTTTTTGGGTTAAACATAATTTCTAAAAATAGCGTCTTAGCCTCAGGAATTCCAAGAAGTTTTTTCCCTTCTGCGGCAATTTTTTTTCTTGCCTCCCAGATAAGACCAGAGCCTAAGAAGAGCCCTCTTTGGTTGGCTTCGTATAGGGCCTTAAGTATGATCAGGGGCTCTTTTTC
>JASFHC010000289.1:0-3650 GCA_050123435.1 Desulfobacterales bacterium | reverse complement strand
TAAAATCTTTCTAACAATAGGGCCCGAACTAAAACTAAAATTTTTCGTTCGGGCACTACAATAGGTTCGAAGGACAATATGAAACAGTACTCCATTAAATTAATCGGTTTTATTACGATGGCATATGTGATGATTGGGACCGGTACATGCGGGGCTGGATATGATTATATTGACATCACCCATCCTTTTTTACGAAAAATTCCCATTGCAATTCCTGTGTTCAAACAGATTCACCCGGGCGACGCCACCGAACGCCTGTCCAGAGCCGCATCTAATTTGCTCGCTGAAACCTTGGACTTCACCGGCTATTTCAAAATCCTTGACCGTGCCGCTTTTCTTGTAGATATGCAAACCGTAATCTCTTTGGCCCATGTAAATTTCCATAACTGGACCAGTATCGGAGCAGAGCTCTTGGTAACCGGGGGAGTTCTGATTCAGGGCGACCAGGTGGAAACGGAACTTCGACTGTATGACACGTTTAAAGAAAAATTGCTGGTGGGAAAACGATACAAGGGTTTGATCAAGGATCAGCGAAAAATAGTTCGCCGGTTTTGCAGTGAGATTATTTTTTTCCTGACCGGGGACAAAGGGATTTTTAACAGTGAAATTGCCTTTGTTTCGAAAAATTCAGGAAACAAGGAAATTTATATCTGTGAATTTGACGGACACAGTCCCAGACAGGTAACGCACTTAAACAGTATTACCCTTTCCCCCAAATGGTCATCTGACGGGAGATGGCTGGCGTATACCTCATATGCCAAGGGCAAGCCCGACCTTTACATAAAGCATTTAAGAGAAAAGCGCGGTACGGTGATCTCAAGAAAAGGAATAAATATTACCCCTGCCTGGGTTCCCGACAAATTTGCCCTGGCAGCGAGCCTTTCATTTTCAGGGGATCCGGAAATTTATCTGTTGACCGGAACCGGGAAAATTATTAATAAGTTAACAAAAAAAAGGGGCATTGACGTGTCGCCGACTTGGTCCCCGGACGGCAAGCATATGGCGTTTGTTTCAAAACGATCAGGAACCCCTCAAATTTATATCAAAAACACAGTTTCCGGAGCCGTAAGAAGACTGACGTTTCAGGGACGATATAATACACAGCCCAGCTGGTCACCCAAAGGAAACAAGGTAGCCTACTCCGGGATGGAAAGCGGGCGAAACAATATCTTCGTGATCGGCACTGACGGACAGGGCCTCATTCAATTGACTCATGATACCGGAGATAACGAGGCGCCGTCATGGTCTCCGGACGCAAGCCTTATCGTGTTCAGTTCCACACGGGAAGGCCCTTCCAGAATCTATGTTATGACTGCTTACGGAACCGACCAGAGACGATTACTTGCCCTGAGGGGTCAGCAGTCACAGCCGGACTGGTCACGGGGAATGGGGAGTAACTAATACAAAATTTTTTATCACAAAGCGCAATAAATTTTTACAAAAATAACATACGAAAAGGAGGACAACATGAGAAAAAAATTATTGATCCATTTGGCTATGTTACTTGTAATCCCCGGATTACTGCTCACCGTTTCATGTGCTAAAAAGACAATCCGGTCTGAAACGTCTTTAACTCAAGAAGATGAAGCGGCAGCCAAAGCCGCGGCCGAGAAAGCAAGGCAGGAAGAGTTGACACGGCAACAAGCCATTGAAGAGCAACGCCTCCAGGAAGAAGCGGAACGGATGGCGGCCGCCCGAAACATGTTCTTAACTGAAGATATATTTTTTGAATTCGATAGTGCGGTTCTGCTAGCTGAGGCCCAGGCGATCTTGAAGAAAAAAGCGGAATGGCTGATAAACAATGCTGACGCCACGGCAACCATTGAAGGGCACTGCGATGAGCGGGGTACCAATGAGTACAACCTTGCACTGGGTGACCGGCGTGCTCAAAGTGCCAAGACCTTCCTCATGGATCTCGGTGTTCAAGGATCGCGATTAAACTGTATAAGCTATGGCGAAGAACGCCCCGTGGATCCCGGCCATAACGAAGAAGCCTGGGCTAAGAACCGTAGAGGTCATTTTACCATTAACTAGACGCTTCGGGAAAAACCAAGTGATCTCTAATCGAAACCACTTATAAAACCAAATGGGGCGTTGCCCCATTTGGTTAATTTTGCTATGAAAAATATAACCCTAATTATTATTTTGTCGTGCATGATGATTTTTTACGGCTGTGCGTTGCAGCGGGATGTAATTACCCTGGACAATCGACAGGCTATGATTGAAAAACGGTATTTGGAATCCCAGAAAAAGAATAAAGACCTGGAATCCCAATTAACTGCCCAGAAACAAAATAATCAAAATCTAAGAAATAAATTTGCCGAGCAGAATGCCTTGATCGAAAATCTCAGACAAGAAATCCAGCTTTTAAGCGGCAGACTTGAAGAGGCGGAATATGTATTAAAACAAAAAATTCAGACGTCCGAGGATTCCTATGAGGAAAAAGAAATCCGTTTGGACAGAATAGATCAAACCGCAAGTTCAAATAAAGACCGTATCGCACGTATTGAGCAGTATCTGAATTTTGAGTCTACGGAACGCGATGTAAAATCCAAACCGGGGACCGGCATAAAAACCCAGGTGCAAGCCCAGCAGAAACTGTCAGAAGATGCGATTTACCAGACCGCAAAACAAGCATTTGATCAGGGTGACTATGAGCTGGCTCGGGAAAGATTTCAAAAACTCATAAAAACCTATCCAAAATCAAATCGGGCTGACAATGCGCAATTCTGGATTGGTGAAATCTACTATCATGAAAAATGGTACGAAAAAGCCATTCTAGAATACCAGAAGGTCATCGAAAACTATCCCAACGGGAATAAGGTCCAGTCCTCTTTGTTAAAGCAGGGATTTTCTTTTTTTAATCTGGGGGACAAAGCAAATGCCCGTCTCATCTTTACGGAACTGATTAAAAAATATCCAAAATCCAATGAGGCCAAGATCGCTAAAAAAAAATTAAAAGGGCTTGCTCATTAATAGGATTTGAGGGTTCGGCGGTTTAAAGCAAATCGTTTCCAAACAAGATAGAGGGTTATCATTCCAAAGCTGGAAAAGAGCGTTACATGATAAAGGTTATCGGTATAGACCCGGGTCTCTCGGCCACCGGTGTGGGAATTGTCAGGGGAACGGGTCTGAAGGTTAAAGGTTTTTCTTTCGGCAGTATTCATACTTCAAAAAAACTTCCCCTGCCGGGTCGCCTCGATAAAATCTTTTCAAATCTTCTCATGGTACTAAAGGAGGAACGCCCCGACCTTATGGTCGTGGAAGATATATTTTCCATGGTCAAGTTTCCAAAAGCCGGTATCACATTAGGTAAGGTTACCGGCGTAGTTCTGCTTGCCGGTTGCCGGGTAGGTGTTCCGGTTGCAGAAATTCCGGTTCGTGAAGCCAAACAGGTGCTGACCGGAAATGGCAATGCAAGTAAAATGCAACTTGAAAAAGCGGTTCGGCGGGTGTTAAACCTGACCGATCCCATTAGACCTTATCATGCGTCTGATGCAATTGGCTTAGCGCTTGTGGGCCTGTTTCGCCATAATAACCGAGTGTCGCAAAGCGGACGGCACAACGTGTATACAACGGTATCCCATGATCGGTTATCTTGAGGGCAAACTTTTAAAAAAAGAGGGCGACAGGATACTGCTTCTTGCAAA